>NZ_JBHXKA010000015.1:0-98984 GCF_042722885.1 Streptomyces sp. NPDC058401 | reverse complement strand
AGGAGGGCCCTGCGGGGGCTGTCCCCTACCCGCCCTTCCCCCGTTCCCCGGAGCTTCGCCCCGGACCCGATGCGGGTGCGGCGCCGTAGCCGGGGGCCAGCCCCCGGACCCCCGCGCCTCAAACGCCGGCGGGGCTGAAAATGCAGCCGCTCAGCGCCCCAGCGGCCACGCAACCGTGGCGGGCGCGTGATCCGAGGCACCCGCGTACGTGGCGCACGCGTCCGTGAGGGTTTCCAGCAGGGTCAGCGGATCGACGAGCGGATGCTCCATCCCGCGGAGCCAGCTCACCGCGAGGTCCCCCGGCAGGGCGGCCGGCGGCACCAGGACGTAGCTGCCCCGGCAGTGCCAGCGCAGCCCCGGGTGCTCGTCCATCGTCTCGGGGTGGCAGTCCAGTTCGCAGGGCCACCACTCGTCCTCGTCCTCGGGCGTTCCCCGGGTGGCGGTGAAGAAGAGCATCCGGGCCTGGTCGCCCGTACCGCCGGATTCGGCGACCGGGCCGACCTCGATGCCGGCGGCCAGCAGGCGTTCCAGCGCGCTGTGCCCGGCTTCCAGGGGGACGTCGAGTACGTCGTGGACCATGCCCGTCGCGGTGATGAAGTTGGCCGCGGGCTGGTCGCGGGCCCAGCGTTCGACCTGGGCGCGGTCCGTCGTGGACTGCGTCTGCCAGGCGAAGGAGATGGGGTGTCGCGCGGGCGTCGGACAGCCGATCCGGTCGCACGAACACCGGTAGCCGGCCGGATGTGCGGCGGGCGAGATCGGCATGCCCGCCGCGGCGACGGCCAGCAGCAGGGCTTCACGTTCTTGTGCGGGGTCCGCGGCGTCGGGTTTGGGCTTGCGGCGCAGCCACTGGGAAATCCTGCTCTGCTCGCCGCGTTTGACGCGGCCCGACTCAGACCCCATCTATCCCCTCACCTACAGCGTTGCCCCGGCAGACCCTCACATGTTCCCACCATCCTGGGCGCCGGGTGACCGCACCCCCCGACCAGGACTCCCACATAACCATAGAAATCGGCCATATGTTCTCGGCCATCAGGGGGTCATGACTTATCCCACCCGGCCCCTGCCCCCGCTCCTGCCCCGCCCAGCACCGCGTCCACCAGCGCATCCGCGTACGCGTGCGTCAGCGGCGCCGTGCGCATCAGCCAGCGGTAGGTCAGAGGTCCGACGAGCATTTCGACGGTCAGCCGCAGATCGGTGTCCGGCGGGAGCTGCCCGGCCTCGCGGGCCGACCGCAACCGTTCCTCGTACAGCGCGAGCTGGGGCTCCAGCAGCTGCTCGGTGAAGCGCGCCCCCAGCTCGGGGTCGGTGGCGCCGGCCGCCGTCAGGGCCCGCGCGGGGGCCGCGTACCGCTCGTCGGCGAACTCGTCCACCGTCGCCCGCAGTACGTACTTCAGGTCGGCGGCCAGGTTTCCGGTGTCGGGGAAGCCGGTCCACGCCCCCTCGGACTGCGCGTCCCCGGCGAGCGCGAGCGAGGCGTCGAGCAGGACGGCGGCCTTCGAAGGCCACCAGCGGTAGATCGTCTGCTTGCCGACTCCGGCGCGGGCGGCGATGGCCTCGATGGTCAGCTTGTTGTAGCCGACCTCCCCCACCAGGGCGAGCGCCGCGTCCAGGATGGCCCGCCGCGAGCGGTCGCTGCGGCGCGTGGCGTCCGGGGACCGGGGCGCGGAGACGGGACCCGAACCGGTGCCGGGGTCGGTGCCGGGGTCGGATCCGGGATCGGGGAGGGGGCTGGAGCTCATTTCGGCAACTTATCAACCACGAACCGCTCGTCTTTCAGCCGTTCAGGAAACCACCCAATCAGTTCACTGCGCCGTCCCCGCCGAGGAGAGACGATTCTCTCCTCATCACCGTGAGGAGCCTTCGTTGCGCAGAGACGCCACACCCCGGCGCTACCTGATGTGCCCACCCGCGCACTTCAAGGTCACGTACTCCATCAACCCGTGGATGGACCCCACGAAACCGGTGGACCTGCCCCTGGCCATGGCCCAGTGGGAGGACCTCCGCGACCGCTACCTGGCCCTCGGCCACACCGTCGAGACCCTCGTCCCCGACCGGGGACTGCCCGACATGGTCTTCGCGGCGAACGGCGCCCTCGTCGTCGACGGCAGGGTGCTGGGCGCGCGGTTCGCCTACCCCGAGCGGGCCGCCGAGGCGGAGATCCACCTCGACTGGTTCCGCGGGCACGGCTTCCAGGACGTCCACGAGCCGTCCCACGTCAACGAGGGCGAGGGCGACTTCGCCGTCACCGCCACCTACCTCCTGGCCGGGCGGGGCTTCCGCTCCAGCCCGCTCTCGCACGACGAGGCCCAGGAGTTCTTCGGCCGCCCGGTCATCGGTCTCGACCTGGTCGACCCGCGCTACTACCACCTGGACACGGCCCTGTCCGTGCTCGACGGCGACGAGATCATGTACTACCCGGAGGCCTTCTCCGAGGGCAGCCGGGCGGTCCTGCGCCGGCTCTTCCCCGACGCGCTGATCGCGCGGGCCGAGGACGCGGCGGCCCTCGGGCTCAACGCGGTCTCGGACGGCCGGCACGTGCTGCTCCCGCAGGAGGCGACCGGACTCCTCGCACCCCTGCGGGCGCGCGGGTTCGAGCCGGTCCCGATGGACCTGGGGGAGCTGCTCAAGGGCGGCGGCAGCGTGAAGTGCTGCACGCAGGAGCTGAGGCCCTAGCCGGCCCGGCCGACGGCGGGTTCCGACGGGCCTGGACCCCCTGCGGGTTCAGGCCCCCGGGACATCAGTCCCCCTGCGGGGGCGGCCACTCCTGGCCCCAGTCGACGTTCCGCGCGGCCTTGTACAGGTCGCCGTGGCGCTTGGTCACGTTGACCTTGGTCTGTCCCTCGGCCTCGGGTCCGCACAGTTCCAGCAGGACCAGCCCCTTGCGGATCTGCGGCCTGCGCGTGATCCGGGAGGCGGCCGGCTCCACCGGGAAGCGGGTGGCGGCCACGTAGCTGAACTTCTCGTCCTCGTAGGAGAGGGAGCCGCCCTTGACCTGGCGGTGCAGGGAGGACCGGCTGACCCGGGCCGAGAAGTGGCACCAGTCCTTGCCGACCTCGATGGGGCAGGTCCCGTCGTGCGGGCACGGGGCGGCGACGTGCAGCCCGGCCTCGATCAGCTGGTCGCGGGCCTCGCGGACGCGCAGGTACCCCTCCGGAGTGCCCGGCTCGACCACCACCACGGCCTGACCGGCCCGCGCCGCCTCGGCGACCACCTCGCGGCGGGCCTCCGGGGTCAGTTCGCCCAGCACGTACGAGACCGTCACCAGGTCCGCGGCGGACAGCGCCATCCCCGCCCCGATGATGCTCTGGCGCCACTCGGCGGCCCGCAGCGTGGCGGAGGAGGAGGCCGCGGCCAGCTCCTTGCCGAGCACCAGGGCCGGATCCGCCCAGTCCAGTACCGCCGTCTCGCGCGGCCCGCCCCAGGTGGCGTCCGCCGCCCAGGCCGCCGCGCCGGTGCCGCCGCCCACGTCCACGTGCGAGGCCGGGGCCCAGCCCGGGGCCGCTTCGGCGAGCCCGTCCAGGGCGGACCGTACGGCCTCGAAGGTGGCGGGCATCCGGTAGGCCGCGTACGCGGCCACGTCGGAGCGGTTGCGCAGGACGGGGGTGTTGGTGGGGATGGTCCCGCGGTAGTTGGCGATCAGCCGCTCCACGGCGGCCGTGGCCTGCTTCTGCGGGAGGCCTGCGAGCAGCCCGGTGAGGGCGCTGCGCAGGGTTTCGGCGGTGGTGGTGGCGGTGTCGTTCACCCGCCAAGTTTACGGGGCCGGGGCAGGGCCGGTGCCGGGCCGGTGCCGGGCGCGGGCAGCAGCCCCGGCCCGGCACCGGACGGGTCAGGCCGCCGGCTGCCGTGTCTTCGCCGAGCCGGCGCTCCACGGGCGGCACAGGACGACGAAGCAGAGGACCGCCAGGAAGGAGCAGGTCGCCTGGACCAGGGCCATCGGTACCGCCGTGTCCTCGCCCGCGATGCCGACCAGGGGAGAGGCCACGGCCCCGACCAGGAAGGAGGAGGTGCCGAGCAGGGCGGAGGCCGAGCCGGCCGCGTGCGGGGCGCGCATCAGGGCCTGCGCGTTGGTGTTCGGCATCACCAGGCCCATCGCGGACATCAGGACGAACAGCCCGGCGCAGATCGCGAAGAGCCCGACCTCGCCGAAGACCCCGGCGGTCATGAGGAGCAGGGCGACCGAGGCCGCCGTGATGACCGCGAGCCCGTACCCCAGGACCTTGTCCAGGCTGACCCGGCCGACCAGCAGCTTGCCGTTGATCTGGCCCACCGCGATCAGGCCGAGGGAGTTGACGCCGAACAGCAGGCTGAAGGTCTGGGCCGAAGCACCGTAGATCTCCTGCACGACGAACGGCGAGGCGGAGATGTACGCGAACAGCGCCGCGAAGGCGAAGCCGCCGGCGAGCGTGTACCCGGCGAAGACCCGGTCGGCGAACAGTCCGCGCATGGTCCGCAGTGCGGCGCCGACGCCGCCGGTCTGGCGCCGCTCGGGCGGCAGGGTCTCGCCGAGCCTGCGCCAGACCAGGAGGGTCAGCAGGGCGCCCACGACGGTGAGGACGAGGAACACCCCGCGCCAGTCGGCGAAGCGCAGCACCTGGCCGCCGATGAGCGGGGCGATGATCGGCGCCACGCCGGATATGAGCATCAGGGTGGAGAAGAACCGGGCCATCTCGACCCCGTCGTACAGATCGCGCACGACGGCCCGCGCGATGACGATCGCGGCCGCGCCGGCCAGGCCCTGGAGCAGCCGGAAGGCGATCAGCAGCTCGACGGTCGGGGCGAAGGCGCAGATGGCGGTGGCGAGGACGTAGACGACCATGCCGATGAGGAGGGGGCGCCGGCGGCCCCACTTGTCGCTCATCGGGCCGATCACCAGCTGGCCGAGGGCCATGCCGGCGAGGCAGGCGGTGAGGGTGAGCTGGACCGTCGCGGCCGGGCTGTTCAGGGCCGTGGTCACCGTCGGCAGGGCCGGCAGGTACATGTCCATGGACAGCGGGGGCAGTGCGGTGAGCCCGCCGAGGATGAAGGTGACGAGCAGTCCCGTCCGGCGGGCGGCCGTCAGGGGAGGGGCGGTGGTGAGGGGGGAGGGATTCGTCGTCGACGAGTCCTTCGAGGGCGCTGTCGCGTGGCCTCGCTCCGGCATACGGAACTCCAGTCTTCTTATCGTGACTTCACACCCCCTGATGGGCCCATGTTCTCAGCAATCGGAACATCCCGGGACCGGTGCGCGGTGTGACGTAGCCTGCGGCCCCATGAACGCACGCGTGAAGAAGATCGCCGTAGTGACCGGGGCCGGCTCGGGAATCGGCCGCTCCGTGGCCCTGGCCCTGGCCGCCGCCGGATGGTCGGTGGCCGTTGCGGGCCGCCGGACCGGGCCCCTGGAGGAGACCGCCGCGGCCGCGCGGGCCGCCGCCGCCGGAGCCGACGTGCTCTGCGTCCCGGCCGACGTGAGCGATCCGGACGACGTGGCCGCGCTGTTCGAGACGGTGCGCGAGCGCTACGGGCGGGTCGACCTGCTCTTCAACAACGCCGGCACCTTCGGCCCGGCCGGAGTCCCGCTGGAGGACATCTCCTACGAGGCCTGGCGCTCTGTGGTCGACGTCAACCTGACCGGCTCCTTCCTCTGCGCACAGGCGGCCTTCCGGGTCATGAAGGCCCAGGACCCGCAGGGCGGCCGCATCATCAACAACGGCTCCATCTCCGCCCACGTACCCCGGCCGAACTCGATCGCGTACACCGCGACCAAGCACGCCATGACCGGCCTGACGAAGTCGCTGTCGCTGGACGGACGCCCGTACGGGATCGCGTGCGGGCAGATCGACATCGGCAACGCGGCCACCGAGATGACCGAGCGGATGCAGACCGGGATCATGCAGGCCAACGGACAGCTCGCGGTGGAGCCCGTCATGGACGCGGCCGACGTGGCGCGCACCGTGCTGCACATGGCGGAGCTCCCGCTCGGGGCGAACGTGCAGTTCGCGACGGTGATGGCGACCGCGATGCCGTACATCGGGCGCGGCTGACCCCTTTGGCACCGTCCCGGGGTCCGGCCCCGGGGCCCGTCCCCGGGCCCGTCCCTGTCCCGACCTGCGAATACGCCCCGGATTCGGGAATGCGGGCCCGAGGAGCGCCGTTGAGCCGATCATGACTGACGTACTGCGCTACACCGCCTTCTCCGAAGACCCGGCCGGCGGCAACCCCGCCGGTGTCGTCCTCGACGCCGCGGGCCTCGACGAGGCCGCCATGCTGAAGATCGCCGCCGAACTGGGCTACAGCGAGACGGCCTTCCTCACCGCCCCGCCCGAGGGTCTCGGCGGGGAGCCGGGGCGGGCCTTCTCCGTGCGCTACTTCAGCCCGAAGGTCGAGGTCCCGTTCTGCGGGCACGCCACCGTGGCCACCGCCGTCGCGCTCGGCGAGCGGGTCGGCCCCGGCGAGCTGCTGTTCGCGACCCGGGCGGGCACCGTGCCGGTGTCGGTGACCCGCGAGGGCGGCGGCCTGCGCGCCACGCTGACCAGCGTGGAGCCGCACACCGAGGACCTGGACCCGGCCGACCTCGCCGAGGCCCTGGCCGCGCTGGGCTGGCCGGCCGCCGACCTGGACCCGGCGTTCCCGCCGCGGATCGCCTACGCCGGAGCCCGCCACCTGGTGCTGGGCGCCGCCACCCGGGCCCGGCTCGCGGACCTCGACTACGACTTCGCCCGGCTGGAGGCTCTGATGCGGCGCCTCGACCTGGTCACCGCGCAGCTCGTGTTCCGGGCGGGCCCGGCGCGGTTCCACGTGCGCAACCCCTTCCCGGTCGGCGGCGTCGTCGAGGACCCGGCCACCGGCGCGGCCGCGGCCGCCTTCGGGGCGTACGCGCGCGAGCTCGGCCTGGTCCCGGCCGACGCCGTCCTGACCCTCCACCAGGGCGAGGACATGGGCCGCCCCGGCGTCCTGACGGTCGAGCTCCGGTCCGGGGACTCCCGGGTCCGGGTGGGCGGCGCGGGGGCGCTGATCATCTAGTGCGGACCGAAGCGCGGATCGAGACGTACGAGCCGTACGAGGCCCTGCCCGCCGGGCTCGCCGCGCAGGTGGCGGCCCTGGAGGCGCAGGCCTGGCCCGGGTCGTCCCCCGGGCACGACCCGGCGCTCGCCCCGCGCGCGGTGCTGCTCCTGGACGCCGACGGGCGGGTCGCCGCCTGCCTGGCGATCCTCCACCAGCAGATCCGGCTCGCGGACGGGCACACGTACCGCGCGGCCGGGCTGAGCGGCGTGGTCACCCGGGCCGACCTGCGGGGCCGCGGCCACGGGGGCCGGCTGGTCGCGGCGGCCCGCGCCCTGCTCGACGCCGATCCGGCGGTGGACCTCGCGCTGTTCAGCTGCGACCCGGAGCTGGTCCCGTTCTACGAGGCGGCCGGCTTCGAGGTGCTGCCCGGCACGGTCCTGGTCGGCGGCACCCCCGCGGAGCCCCTCGCCACGGACGCCCCTGGCCTCGGCAAGACGGTGCTGGGGGCGTTCTCCGCCCGCACCGCCCACGCCGGAGGGCCCGGGGACGACGAAGGCCGCGCGGACCGGGTCCGCGCGGCCTTCACCGGCATCCGCGTCCCCCTCTACCCGGGGACGATCGACAGGCTGTGGTGATGCGACAGGCTGTGGTGACTCGACAGCCTGGGGTGAGTCAGGAGTTGCTCGGCTCCGGCTTCGGCTCCGGCGTGGTGGTCTTGGCCCGGGACGGGGCCAGGAACAGGACGAGCACCGGGACCAGGTAGAGGGCCCACACGATGAGCTGGAGCACGGTCGGGTCCGGCTGGAAGTTGAAGGTGCCCTTGAGCAGGGTCCCGTACCAGCTGTCCGGCGGGATCGTCTCGCTGATGTCGAAGGCCTTGCTGGTCAGCCCCGGCAGGAAGTCCGCCTCCTGGAGGTCGTGGACGCCGTACGCGAGCACGCCCGCGGCGACCACGACCAGCATGGCGCCGGTCCACGTGAAGAACTTCGACAGGTTGATCTGCAGAGCGCCCCGGTAGAACAGCCAGCCCAGGACGATCGACGACCCGATGCCGAGCAGCACGCCGATCAGCGGGCCCGCGCCGTTCCCGGCCGCGTGCACCGAGCGCCACACGAACAGCGAGGTCTCCAGGCCCTCCCGGCCGACGGCCAGGAACGCCGTGGTCACCAGCGCGCCGGTGCCCATCGCGAGGGCCGCGTCGAGCTTGCCCTGGAGCTCGGACTTCATGTTGCGCGCGGTGCGCTTCATCCAGAAGACCATCCAGGTGACCAGGCCCACGGAGACGATCGACAGGGTGCCGCCGATCGCCTCCTGAGCCTTGAAGGTCAGTTCCTGCGTGCCGAACTCCAGGCCCGCGCCGAAGGCCAGGGACAGGGCGGCGGCCAGGCCGACGCCCAGCCACAGCGGCGCCAGCTTGTCCTGGTTCTTGGTCTTGACCAGGTAGGCGATGAGGATGCAGACGACGAGGCTGGCTTCCAGCCCCTCGCGCAGTCCGATCAGATAGTTGCTGAACACTTCGGTTCTCCTCGTCCCCTACGCGAACAGCGTCCGGCCCCACCAGTCGTCCTTGTCACGGACGCCCGGCGGGACGGCGAAGACGGCCGAACCCACGTGCTGGATGTATTCGTTGAGGACGTCGGACTTCGCCAGCTTGCGCTGGATCGGTACGAAGCCCTTGCGCACGTCGCGCTGGTAGGCGAGGAAGAACAGGCCCGCGTCGAGGCGGCCCAGCCCGTCCGTGCCGTCGGTGAAGGAGTAGCCGCGGCGCAGGATCGTCGCACCGTCGTTGGAGTCCGGGTGCGCGAGGCGCACGTGCGCCTCCGGCTTCATCGCCTTCAGGAACGGCTCGTCGCGCTCCTTGGACTTGCCGACGGGGGCGCCCTCGCCCTTGTCGCGGCCGAAGATGTCCTCCTGCTCGCCCAGGGACGTGCGGTCCCACGTCTCGATGTTCATCCGGATCCGGCGCGCCACGAGGTACGAGCCTCCGGTCAGCCAGTCGCTGCCGTCGCCGGCGCCGACCCACACGTGCTTGTCCAGGGCCGCCTTGTCGGTGCCCGCGATGTTCCGGGTGCCGTCCTTGAAGCCCATCATGTTGCGCGGGGTCTGCTCGTCGGGCGTGGTCGACGAGGTCTTGCCGAAGCCCAGCTGCGACCAGCGCACCGCCGTCTTGCCGAAGCCGATGCGGGCGAGCTGGCGGATGGCGTGCACCGCGACCTGCGGGTCGTCGGCGCAGGCCTGGACGCACAGGTCGCCGCCCGAGCGGGCCGCGTCGAGGTTGTCGCCGGGGAAGAGCTCCAGGTCGATCAGGGCGCCCGGGCGCTTGCCCTCCAGGCCGAAGCGGCCCTTGGCGAACAGGCCCGGCCCGAAACCGATCGTCAGGGTGAGGCGGGAGGCCTTCAGGCCCAGCGCCTCGCCCGTGTCGTCCGGCGGCGCCTCCGGGAGGCCGCCGTAGCCGCCCTCGCCGACCGGCCGGCCGGCCGTCATCAGGCGGGCCGCCTCGGTCCAGTCCTTGAGGAGCTGGACGAGCTCGGCGCGGTCCTTCGTCTTCACGTCGAAGGCGGCGAAGTGCAGGCGGTCCTGGACGGCACTGGCGATGCCGGCCTGGTGCTCACCGTGGAACGGCACGGCCGCGCCGGCCGAGGCCGCCGGAGCCATGTCGGAGCCGGAGTTCAGGGCGACGGCCGTACCGCCGGCCGCCGCGGCGCCGAGCGCGAGGCCCGCGCCGCCCCAGCCGAGGACGGTCCGGCGCGAGGGCGCACCGGAAACCGCCTGCTCCGACGCGCCGTCGAGCGCGCCCTGTGCCGCGTCCTGCGACGCGGGCTCCTGCCCGGACACCGGCTCGCTCATGTGAGGTCTCCCGCCTGCTCTGCTGTTCCGGACTTACTTCGCGGCCGCGGCGGCGAGCTTCGAGAGCGGCTCGGCCAGCGCGTTGACGCCGTCGGACAGCTCCTTGCGCTCGGCCTCGCCGACCTTGTCGTACGAGGTGAACTCGTAGGCGGCCTTGTTCGGGCGGTACTTCTCCAGCAGGTTGGTCAGCGCCGTGAACTGCTTCTCCAGCTCGGTGGTGAGCGCGGGGTCCGTCTTCGAGGTGATCGGCTTGAGCAGCTCGAACGCCTTCTCCGCACCCTCGACGTTGGCCTTGAAGTCGACCAGGTCGGTGTGGCTGTAGCGCTCTTCCTCACCCGTCACCTTGCCGGTGGCGACCTCGTCGAGGAGCTCCTTGGCGCCGTTCGCCATCGAGGTGGGGGTGATCTCCGCCTGGCCGACCTTCTTCTGCCACACGGTCAGGTCGGCCATCAGGGTCTCGGCGAGCTTCTTGTCCGCGTCGTCGATCTTGTTGCCCTCGAAGAGGGACTTCTCCAGCTTGTGCCAGCCGGTCCAGTCCTTCTCCGGGTCCTGGCCGGCCTCCAGGCCGTCCTCGCGGACGTCGACCTTCGGGTCGATGTCACCGAAGGACTCGGCGACCGGCTCGGTGCGCTCCCAGCCGATGCGCGAGGGGGCGTACGCCTTCTTCGCGGCCTCGACGTCGCCGGCCTTGACCGCGTCCGCGAAGGCCTGCGCCTTGGGGATGGTCTCGTCGGCCTGCTCCTGCACGTACTTGCGGTACGCGGCGACCGCGGCGTCGGCCTCGGGGCTGCGCTTCTCGGTGCCGCCCGCGCCGGTGGCCTTGACCTGCTGGCGGATGCCGTCGCCCTTCATGCCGGGCTTGCAGGCGATCTCGTAGTCGCCCGCCTTGAGCTCGGCGGTGATGGTGGCCTTGGTGCCGGGGCCGATGTTCTCGCGCTCGGCGACGATGCGGTCGTCGGGGAACAGGACGTAGAGCTCGGTGACCTTGGAGCCCTTGTTCTCGACCTCGAAGGCGACCTTGCCCGCGGGGAACTCCTTCGCGGAGACCTCGCAGGCGGAGTCGGAGGCCGCCACCTTGATGGTGCCGTCGCCGGACGCGTCGCTCTTCTCGGAGCAGCCGGTGACCGCGGTGAGGGCGGCCACGACGGCGGCCGCGGTGACGACGGTGAGGCGGACGGGGCGCATAGGGGGCTCCTGGCAGTCTGGCGTTCGGCAGACGGCCGCCCCGATCGGGTGTGAGCGGCCGGTGAGGCGGACCTAACTTAACCGAGGCTTACCTGACCCATACCCGCACGTCCAGTGATTCAGCCCACACATCCCGGGGTCGGACACGGGGCCGTCACGGGTGCCCCACGCCACCCCCATGACCGGGTCAAGCCGAGGTCAAACCCGGGTGGGCGTTCCGTACGGCGGAACGGTCCGCTGCGGGCCGCTCCGGTCCGCCGCCCCGAACGGGGACCACGAGCGGCGCCCCGGTGCGCGGGTGCGGGAGCACCTCCACCGGCTGGCGGTAGACCCGGCTCAGCAGGCCGTCCTCGAACACCTCCGCCGGCGGGCCGTCCACCGCGATCCGCCCGTCGTGCAGCACCGCGACCCGGTCCGCGTACGCCGCGGCCAGGCCCAGGTCGTGCAGGACCACCACGACCCCGTCCCCGGCCGCCGCCCGGTCCCGGCAGATCCGCAGCACCAGCTCCTGGTGGCGCAGGTCCAGGGCCGCCGTCGGCTCGTCGAGCAGCAGCAGCGGGGCCCCCTGGGCCAGCACGCGGGCCAGCGCGACCCGGGCCCGCTCACCGCCGGAGAGCCCCGAGAACGGGCGGGCCGCGAAGTCCGTCACCTCGGTGGCGGCCATGGCGCCGGCCACCGCCTCCTCGTCGTCTTCGGCCGGTCCGGTGCCCGCCCAGGGGGCCCGGCCCATCCGTACGACGTCCTCCACGGGAAAGGGGAAGGCCAGTTCGGCCGACTGGGGGAGCACCGCCCGGCGCAGGGCCAGCTCGGGAGCGGTCCAGCCGCCCACCGGGCGCCCGTCGATCCGCACGTCACCGGAGGTGGCCGGCAGATCCCCGGACAGGGCCGCCAGCAGGGTGGACTTGCCCGCGCCGTTCGGCCCGACCAGGGCCAGCACCTCCCCGGCGCGCACGGTCAGCCCGATCCCGGCGAGCACCTCGCGCCCGCCGAGCCGCAGGCGCAGGTCCGTGACCTCGGCGAGCGGGGCGCCGGGGGCCGGCCGGGCGGGAACGGTGCGCTTGTTCCCGCGGAATGCGGCGAGGCCGGAACGCAGCCGGACGCTCATGCCCAGCCTCCTTGCTTGCGACGGGTGCGGCGCAGCAGCCAGAAGAAGAACGGGCTGCCGAGGAGGGCGGTCAGGACGCCGAGCGGCAGCTCGGCGGGCTGGGCGAGGGTCCGGGCGGCCAGGTCGCCGGCCACCAGCACCACGGCTCCGGCGAGCGCGCTGCCGGGCACCAGGAAGCGGTGCCCCGGACCGTTGGCCATGCGCAGCAGGTGCGGTACGAGCAGCCCGACGAAGGTGATGATCCCGGCCACGGCGACCGCCGCCGCGGTGAGCAGCGCGACGACCAGGATCAGCGCGAGCCGCAGCCGCTCCACGTCGACCCCGAGGTGGCGGGCGGGGCGCTCGCCGAGGGACAGCAGGTCCAGCTTGCCCGCGTAGAAGGGGGCGACGAGCAGGCCGGCGAGGGCGCAGGGCAGGACGGCCAGCACCTTGGGCCAGGTGGCCTGGGCGAGGGAGCCGAGCTGCCAGAAGGTGATCTGGTTGACCTGGCCGCTGTCCGCGAAGAAGACGAACAGGCCGATCAGGGCGCCCGCGAAGGCGTTGACGGCGATGCCGGTCAGGATGAGGGTGACGACCTCGGTCTTGCCTCCGTTGCGGGAGAGCAGGTAGACGGCGCCGACGGTGATCAGCCCCGCGATGAACGCGCAGGCGGTGATGGTCCAGTTGCCGAAGAAGCTCAGGCCCAGCCCGATCGCGGCGACCGCGCCGACGGCCGCGCCCGCCGAGATCCCGATGACCCCGGGCTCGGCGAGGGGGTTGCCGAACACCCCCTGCATCAGCGCCCCGGCGCAGCCGAGGCTGGCCCCGACGAGCAGGGCGAGCACCACGCGCGGCAGCCGTACGTTCCACAGCACGCTCTCCCCGACCCGGTCGAGGGCGGCGCCCCCGAGGCCGAGGCGGTGCTGCACCGACCCGATGACCTCCCCGAGCGGGATCTCGTAGGCCCCCACTCCGGCGGAGACCAGCGCGAGCAGTACGAGTACGGCGGCCAGCGCACCGGTGAGCCAGGCGGAACCCCACCGCCGCCGGGGCGGTGCACCGGCGGCGGTGGGGGCGGCCCGGGGCGCCGCCCGCTCGGGAGCGGGAAGGGGGTCCGCTCCGGGCGGCGTCCCGGGGGCTTCGTAGGAGAGGGGCACGTCAGGAGGCCTTGCCGTAGAGCTGGGTGATGAGGGAGGCCAGCACCTGGTCGGTGCGCGGACCGTAGTTGAGCAGGACCCCGTCGTCGACGGCGACCACCCGCCGGTCCATCCCCGCCGGGGTCTGGGCCACCCCCGGGATCTTGACCAGCCCGTCCACACCGCCGACGGACTCCAGGCCCTTGGACATGACGAGGATGGCATCGGGTGCGGCGGCCGCCAGGGCCTCGCTGGTGATCGGGGTGAAGTCCTTGCCGAGCCCCGACTCCGGTCCCGTGTCCACCGCGCCGGCCGCCTCCAGGAGGGAGCCGGCGCCGGAGTCGGAGCCGCCCATCAGGTATACGGAGGCGGTGCCGCGCAGGTAGAGGAAGGCCACGCGCGGCTTCTTGCCCGAGGCGGGCAGGGTCTTGCGGGCGGCGGCGATGCGGTCGGCGGTGCGCTGGTTGAGCTGCGCACCGGCCTCCTTGACGCCCAGCGCGGCGGCGACCGTGCCGGTCCGCTTCGCCACGTCGTCCAGGGACTTGGCCGGGGCCACCACCAGCAGCGGGATGCCCGCGTCGCGGATCTGCTGGATCGCCTCGGCGGGGCCGGAGGTGGTCTCGGCCAGCACCAGGGTCGGGCGCAGCGACAGCACGCTCTCGGCGGAGACCTCGTGGCCCCGCGTCACCACCGGGAGGTCCGCGGCCTGTTCGAAGGTGGCGGTGATGTCCTTGGCGACGACCTTGGGGCCGAGCCCGAGGGTGTACACGATCTCGCTGAGGCCGCCCGTCAGCGGGATCACCCGGTCCGCGGAGGTGACGGTGACGGGGACGCCGTCCGCCGAGGCCACGGTCGCCGGGAGCGCGGGCACGGGCGCCTGGGCGAGCGGCTCCACCCGGTCCGGGAGGGCCGGGGCACCGGCTCCGGCGGTGGGGGAGGAGGGGGCGGCCGTACCTCCGCAGGCGCTCACGCCGAGGGCCAGGACCACGGAGGTCAGGGCGACGGCGAAGCGGGACATGCGGGTTGACGCGGCGGGCGTAGGCACGAAGGCACCGTCCTGATCGTCCGACTGGAGCGGGAGTGGCGGGAGTGGCGGGAAGCGGGAGTGGCTGGAAACGCGTCCCGGTTCAAGGTTCAAGTTCCGGGTGCCGGGGGGTTTCCCGCCTGGCCGGATGTAGCTTAGGTTAGCCTAACCTCGCTCGCTAGACCCTGGAGGGGACATTCATGTCCGCTGGACCTGCCCGTGCTTCCGCCGTCGCCTTGCTGGCGACCCTGGCGGCCCTGCTGGGAGCCCTGCTCCCGGCGACCGCCGCCCAGGCGGCGGGCCGCACCGTGGAGGGCGGCCGACTCGACTGGGGCATTAAATCCTCCTTCCAGAGTTACGTCACGGGTCCCATCGCGAAAGGCGCGTTCAAGCTGAAGAACGGGGCCGCCACCGCAGGCGGCAGCCTGTTCCGCTTCCACTCCGCCAGCGGCTCCTACGACCCGGACAGCGGCTCCCTGGAAGCCTCCTTCAGTGGCGGCGTCACCTTCCAGGGCCATCAGAAGGCCGACGGCACGTACGAGCTCGACATGAGCGTCAGCCGCCCCACCGTCAAGATCAGCGGCGGCAGCGGCACCCTCTACGTGGACGTCTCCAGCAAGGCCAAGGAGGGCGGCGCGGTCACCACCGCCTCCCAAGTCCCCTTCGCCAAGCTGGGCCTGGGCGGGATCAACATGAAGGGCGGCGGCAGCCCCATCGCCCTCGCCAACATCCCGGCCACCCTCACCGACCAGGGCGCCAAGGCCTTCGCCGGCTACTACGCGGCGGGCGCGGCGCTCGACCCGGTCTCGCTCTCCGTGGACGTCAAGGCCGCGCCGGCCGAGCAGCCCGCCCCGTCCGCCCCGGGCACCCCGGCCGCGGAGACCCCGCAGGCCTCCCCGACCCCGCAGGCCGCCGGGGCGTTCACCGACGCCGCCGTCGACTGGGGCGTACGGCGGACCTTCCGCGAGTACGTCTCCGGCTCCATCGGCCAGGGCAAGTGGGAGCTCGCCGAAGGCGCCCAGGACGGCGGCGCACTGTTCCGCTTCCCGCAGGGCAAGGGCGCGTACGACGGAGCGAAGGGCACCCTCGACGCCGCCTTCGCCGGCTCCGTCCACTTCACCGGGGCCCACCTCGACCTGAAGCTGGCGAAGATCACGGCCAAGGTGGAGAACGGCAAGGGCGTGCTGTCCGCGGACGTCACCACCGGCACGGACACCAAGCCCGCGGTCCCGCTCGTGGAGTTCGATGCCAAGGGCCTCAAGACCGAAGGCGGCCTCGCCACCCTCACCGAAGCCCCGGCCACCCTCACCGAGGGCGGAGCCCAGGCCTTCAACTCCATGTACAAGACCGGCACGGAGATGGACCCCGTCTCCCTCGCGGTCGCCCTCGACACCACCGCGAAGCTCCCTGCCCTCCCGAACCTCGGCTCCACGGCCACCCCCGCCACCCCGCCGGCCCCGGCCCCGGCCCCGGCCGCCGCCGCGAAGGCGGACGAGTCCTCGAACGCCGGGCTGTACGCCGCCCTCGCGGTAGCCGTCCTCATCCTCGCGGGCGGAGCTACCTACCTGGCCCTCCGCAACCGCAACAAGGCCGCGACGGCGGACGCCGGAGCCACGGCGGCGGCTCCGGGCACCGGAACTCCGGCTGGGACGGCGGGCACCGGAACCCCGGCCGCAGCTCCGGCTCCGGGCACCGGAACTCCGGCTACGACGCCGGGCGCCGGAACTCTGGCTGCGACGCCGGGCGCTGGAACCCCGGCCGCAGCTCCGGCTCCGGGCACCGGAACTCCGGCTGCGACGCCGGGCGCTGGAACCCCGGCCGCAGCGCCGGGCACCGAAGCCCCGGCCGCCGGGACGCCCGACTCCCCGGACTCCTCCGGGGGCGACGGGGCCGCTCCGCGCGCCTGACCGGCCGGCCGGCTGACCGGCTGACCGGAGCCCCCGAACCCGCACCGACCGTACGGCCCTTCCGCCGGGCCCCGTAGAGCCCGCACCCGCCGGGCCCCGCACCACCCCGCCGTGTGCGGGCCCGGGTCCGCCCGAACCGCCCGGCCCGCACGCCCCGTACCGCCTCATCCGCACGCCCCGCAGGGACCCGCACGCCCCGTACCGCCTCACGCTCAAGCCCCGCAGGGCCCCTCAGGGGCCCGACCCGCCAGGGCTCGGCTTCGCCGTGCCTTCACGCGCCCCCGCGCCGCCCCCGCCATCACCCCCTTCACCTCCGTCACCCCCGTTTCAGGAGACCCAGTCATGTCATCGATCCGCCGCCCCATCGCCCTCTCCGCCGCCGTGGCCACCGCCGCCGCGATAGCCGCCACCGCGTTCGTCCTGCCCGCCACCGCGGCGGGCAGCGCGGCGGGCAGCGGGCCGGCCGCCGCCGCGGCGCAGGGCGCCCCCGCGACGATCCCGGTCCTCGGCGGCACCCTCGACTGGGGCGTCCTGGAGAGCTACCGCACGTACGTCACGACCATCGCCCAGGGCCGGATCACCGTCGCGGACGGCGCGAAGAAGACCGCCAAGGGCTTCACCTTCGGCTCTGCCACCGGCCAGTACGACCCGGCCACCCACCTGGTGACCGCCGCCTTCAAGGGCAGCGTCACCTTCACGTCGGCGGCGCACCACTTCGAGGTGAAGCTCGCGAACCTGCGCATCGACACCGGCAAGAAGCTGCTGATCATCGACGTCACCCGGGACGGCGTCCTCACCAAGGACGTCGGCTTCGCGAAGGTCGCCTTCGGCGGGCCGGCGATGACCGACCTGGGCACCACGCTGACCGCCGACGCCGCGAAGCTCCTCGGCTCGGACAACTACAAGGACAAGCCGGGCGACCCGCTGACCGCCGTACTGGAGTTCCCGCCGCCGCCCTCCCACAGCCCCTCCCCGTCCGCCTCGGCCTCCGCCTCCGCTTCCCCCTCGCAGAGCGCGTCCCCGTCGGCCTCGGCCTCGGCGTCCCCCTCCCCGTCGAAGCCGGCCTCCCCCTCGCCCTCCGCCTCCACCAGCTCCCCGGCGACCGGCGGCCCGCAGCAGATCCTCGGCGGCAAGCTGGCCTGGGGCATCAAGGAGTCCTTCCGCCAGTACGTCCAGGGCGCGGGCGGCACCGTCACCCCCACCGACGGCGCGGTCGCGAACGGCGACAGCTTCGCCTTCGGCGGCGGCAAGGGCACCCTCGACACCAAGGCGCGGAAGCTGAACGCCACCTTCGCGGGCAACCTCCGCTTCCAGTACGCGGCCCACGGCATCGACATGACCTTCGGCAACGTCCGCATCAACGCCGAGGGCGGCAAGGGAACCCTGATCCTGGACGTGAAGACGGCCGCCGGGACCAAGGCGAACATCCCCTTCGCCACGCTCGACCTCTCGAAGGCCGAGTACAAGACCAAGAACGGCGTGCTCACCCTGAACGCCGTGCGCACCGCGCTCACGGCCGAGGGCTCCGCGGCCTTCGCCAACGACACCACCGGCTCCATGTACCCGGTGGGCACCCGGGCGGACGACGTCAACCTGACCGTCTCCGTGGACAAGGACGCCGTCCTGCCCACGACCCCGGCCGGCACCGGCGGCACCGGCACCACCGGCGGCACCGGCACCACCGGAGGCGGCGGCACGGTCGGCGGCGGCCTCGCCGCGACCGGCTCCGAGATCCCGGCGGGCGCGCTGCTCGGTTCCTCCGCCGCGATCGTCGCCGCGGGCGCGGGCGCCGTGTTCGTCGCGCGCAGGCGCCGCACGGCCCAGAGCTGACCCGTGCTTCAATTCCCGCGTGAACGATCTCGACGTCCTGAGGGTCTTCTGCGCGGGTGACGGCAGCCACGGCAACGTGCTGGGCGTCGTACGCGACGGCCGGTCCTGCCCCGACGACGCGTCGCGGCAGGCGCTGGCCGCCGAACTCGGCTACAGCGAGACGGTGTTCGTCGACGATCCCGAGCGCGGGATCGTCGACATCCGCACCCCCGGCACCCGGATGTCCTTCGCCGGGCACCCGCTGGTCGGTGTGGCGTGGCTGCTCGACATCGAGGAGCTGCAGCCGCCGGTGGGCGCCGTATGGGCGCGCGACGACGGGGAGTTCACCTGGATCACCGCCCGCCCCGAGTGGGTCGAGGGCAAGCACACCGAGCAGTACGCGGACGCCGCCGCGGTCGAAGCGCTGCCCGGCCCGCCCCCGGGCGAGGGCTGGCTGTACGCCTGGGCCTGGGAGGACGAGGCGGCGGGCCGCATCCGGGCCCGCGGCTTCCCGCGCCGCCCCGACGGCGCGATCACCGAGGACGAGGCCACCGGCTCGGCGGCGATCGTCCTGACGGCCGAACTGAACCGCGCCCTGAACATCACCCAGGGCGCTGGCTCCCAGATCCTCACGGCCCCCGGCCCGGACGGCACGGTAGAAGTAGGCGGCCGAGTCCGCTTCGAGTAATCCAGCCCCGCCTGCGCCACACCCAGCCGGGCCTGCGCCACATCCAGCCGGGCTTGCGCCACATCCAGCCCGGCCTGCGCCACATCCAGCCGGGCCTGCGCCACATCCAGCCCCGCCGGAGCCAAATCCAGCCCCGCCGGCGTTTGAGGCGCGGGGTCTGGGGCGGAGCCCCAGAAGCCCAGGCCGCAGCCGCCGTCCCCCTTTGTGCCCGGGGGCGCACCGCAGAAGGGGGGGCGGGCCCGATGGGCCCACCCCCCTTCCCCGTTCAGCCCGCCGCAGGCGTCACGCGCTGAGCGGGAACTGCTCGCCCAGCTCGCGGAAGACCGCGCCGTTGAAGTCGAAGGCGCGCTTGCACTCGTCGATGATGCGCTGCTTCTCCAGGTCGTCCGCGGAGATCGTGTCCAGCAGCTCGCGGTAGGTCCGCTTGAAGGCGGCCGGGTTGGAGATGTCAGCGAAGACGTAGAAGCGCACGCCGTCGCCCTTGCGCTCGAAGCCCCAGGTCCGCTCCGCCTTGTCGCGGATGATCTGGCCGCCGGAGAGGTCGCCCAGGTAGCGGGTGTAGTGGTGGGCCACGTACCCGCCCGGCCAGGTGGCGGCGCATTCGGCCACGCGGTCCGCGTAGGCCTCGGTGGCGGGCAGCGCGATCAGGGACTCGCGCCATTCGGGGCCGCGCAGGTGGGCCAGGTCCCGCTCGATCTCGGCGACGCGCATCAGCTCGGGCTGTATGAACGGGCCGGCGACGGCATCGTCCTTGAGGGCCTCGGCTGCGTCCTCCAGGGCCTTGTAAACGAACCACAGCTGTTCGGTGTAGCGCGTGTAGGCGTCCACGCCGAGCCGGCCGCCGAGCAGGTCGCTCATGAAGGTCGAGGTCTCCGCCTCGGTGTGCTGCTCGTGCGAGGCGACACGGATGACGGTGGAGAAGGCGTCCAAGACGGACCTCCGAGGAATCGGAAGAAAAGGGGGAGCCGGGCGTGGCGGCCGTGCCGCCACACCCGATCCTCCTACTTAGGCTTACCTAAGTCAATGTGTTCCCGACGCCTTGTCGGTAAAAACCTCCGCGGACTGTTCTCCCGGGGTCAGGGCAGCGTCAGGATCTCCGCCCCGGTGTCCGTGACCACCAGTGTGTGCTCGAACTGCGCGGTGCGCTTGCGGTCCTTCGTGACCACCGTCCAGCCGTCCTCCCACATGTCGTACTCGTGGGTGCCCAGGGTCAGCATCGGCTCGATGGTGAAGGTCATCCCGGGCTCGATGACGGTGGTGGCGTGCGGGCTGTCGTAGTGCGGGACGATCAGGCCGGAGTGGAAGGACGAGTTGATCCCGTGACCGGTGAAGTCCCGGACGACGCCGTACCCGAAGCGCTTCGCGTACGACTCGATGACCCGGCCGATGATGTTGATCTGCCGGCCCGGCCGGACGGCCTTGATGGCCCGGTTCAGGGACTCGCGGGTGCGCTCCACGAGCAGCCGCGACTCCTCGTCCACGTCCCCGCACAGGTACGTGGCGTTGTTGTCGCCGTGCACCCCGCCGATGTACGCGGTCACGTCGAGGTTGACGATGTCGCCGTCCCGCAGGACGGTCGAGTCGGGGATCCCGTGACAGATCACCTCGTTGAGCGAGGAACAGAGGGACTTGGGGAAACCGCGGTAGCCCAGCGTCGAGGGGTAGGCACCGTGGTCGCACATGTACTCGTGGGCGACCCGGTCCAGCTCGTCGGTGGTCACCCCCGGCGCGATCAGCTTGGCGGCCTCTTCCATCGCCTGGGCGGCGATCCGGCCGGCGATGCGCATGGCCGCGATGGTCTCGGGCGTCTGCACCTCCGGTCCGGTGTACGGAGTGGGCGCGGGCTTGCCCACGTACTCGGGCCGGCGGATGTTTCCGGGAACGGAACGGACGGGAGTGAGCTCGCCTGGTACGAGCAGCGACTGGCCAGACATACGAGCGAGTGTATCGAGCGGGTATGGGGCAGCATGGCGACAGAGAGAGGAGCCTGACGATGGCCCTGTTCAAGAAGCGCCAGGTGGGCAAACCCGGCGAGTGGTACTACTGCCTGGTCCACAAGAAGGTCGAGGAAGGCCCCGAGTGCCCGGCGAAGGACCGTTTCGGCCCCTACGCCACGCCCGAGGAGGCCACCCACGCCATGGAGACGGCGCAGGAGCGCAACCTCGAATGGCAGAACGACCCCAAATGGAACGACAAGACGCGCGAGACGGAAGAGGGCACCGAGACGCCCTAGCCGACCGGGACCCCCTGCCTACCAGCGGCTGGGCGGCGGCGCGGCCAGCTGGTCGGCCAGCCGCGCCAGCCGGTCCCGGAACCGCTTCGGCCCGCGCTGCACCGGCAGGCTGTTCTCCCCGGCCGCCGCGCTGACCAGGTGCTGCACCGTGTCCAGGTCCAGCTCGGCGGCCCCGTCCGGTACGGACAGGACCTCGTGCGCGAGCGTCTTCAGATCCGCGTCCCCGCCGTCCAGGGACAGTACGGTCGCCCCCGCGCGCCGGGCGTCGTGCACCCGCTCCAGCAGCCCGTCCCCGGGCTGCTCCGGAGCCACCACCAGCAGGGTGTGACCGCGCCGGGCCGCCTCCAGCCGGCTCAGGCCGACCGACAGGTGCGGGGCGTCACCGGGCAGCACCTGGTGGCGTACGAGCGTGGGCGCCAGCTCCGCCAGCCCCGACCAGGCGGCCTCGTCGACCAGGTGCGCCGCCAGGTGCCAGGGCTCGTACTGCTCGGTCCCGACCAGCAGCAGGTTCCCGCCGGCCGGAACCACCGACCGCCGCAGCGTCCCGGCGAACCGGCGCGCGGCGCCGGGCCACTCCGTACCGGCGAGCACCTCGCGCAGCAGCGCGACTCTCACGGCGTCCATATCGGCATCCTGCCGCATGGAAGGGACAAACGGGAGCCGTTCCCCCCATCTCCCGCCCGACCGCCACCCCACCCCCCGCCCACTTCGGCATCTCCGGCCTACTTCGGCATCTCGCGGCGTCCGTGCATTCGACTCTGACGATCTCGCGGCTACCCTCGCCCCCATGACCTCCACAGACAGCACGCAGCAGCCCGCCAAGGCCCCCGCCAAGGACCCGTGGGATCTTCCCGACGTCTCCGGCCTCGTCGTCGGCGTCCTCGGCGGCACCGGCGACCAGGGCCGCGGCCTGGCCTACCGGCTCGCCCGCGCCGGGCAGAAGGTGATCATCGGATCCCGTGCCGCCGACCGCGCGCGGACCGCCGCCGACGAGCTCGGCCTCGGGGTGGAGGGCGCGGACAACGCCGAATGCGCGCGCCGCAGCGACATCGTGATCATCGCGGTGCCGTGGGAGGGCCACGCCAAGACCCTGGAATCGCTGCGCGAGGACCTCGCCGGCAAGCTCGTGGTCGACTGCGTCAACCCGCTCGGCTTCGACAAGCAGGGCGCGTACGCCCTCCAGGTCGAAGAGGGCAGCGCGGCGCAGCAGGCCGCCGCCCTCCTGCCGGACTCCCGCGTCACGGCGGCCTTCCACCACCTGTCGGCGGTCCTCCTCCAGGACGAGTCGATCGAGGAGATCGACACCGACGTGATGGTCCTCGGCGAGGTCCGCGCCGACACCGACATCGTGCAGGCCCTCGCCGCCCGGATCCCCGGCATGCGCGGAGTCTTCGCGGGCCGCCTGCGCAACGCCCACCAGGTCGAATCCCTGGTGGCCAACCTCATCTCCACCAACCGCCGCTACAAGGCCCACGCGGGCCTGCGCATCACGGACGTCTGACCCACAGGCCCCGAGGGGCCACCCACCACGGCCCCCGGGGCCACCCGGACCCGACGGCCCGGGTGGCCCCGGGGCACCCTCAGCCGCGCCGCCCGGCGCGCCCCTCGACCGGGCCCAGCTGCGCCACCACACCGTGGTAGAAGCGCTCCACGGCATCGTCCACGCTGCGGATGAACCCGGACTCCGTGTTCCCCCGCGTGCTCCCCATCCCCTTGAGCAGCGACAGCCGGAAACCGACGACGGCCGAGCCGTCCGCGGGCAGCAGGTCACCCGGCTCGGGCCGCAGCCGCTCCAGCGTCCCGCGCGGCCCGCTCCCCGGCCCCGCCCCGGCACCCGGACCCGCCTCCAGGAGACTCTCCACGTGCAGGTCCGCCGGAGCCCCGTCGAGCAGCTTCAGCAGCCGCTTCACCGTGACCAGCGGGTACGCGCCCTCCGGGGCCGGCACGTCGACGGACGTCCGCACCTTGGAGGTCCTGAGGTCGGCGCTCACCGCGATGACACTGCTGGCCCCGTCGACGCGCAGCTCCGCGTACAGCTTCCCGTCCGCGCACAGCCGCTCCGCCGCCGCCACCCGCCGCGCCTGCGGATCACTGCCCCGCCGGGCCCGCTGCACGGGCAGCGCCTTCTGCCCGAGCTCCCCGCCCAGCCGCAGGCAGACCTGGCGGACGAGCCGCTCCCAGCTCTCCACCACCTCCACGGTCCGGGCGTCCCCGAGACCGAGGGTCTCGTCCTCGATGCCCTTGCGCACGGGCACCCAGGCCGCGCCCATGTTCTGAAACCCGTGACACCCGGACTGCTCGTGCCGCAGGTACTCCAGGAGCTCCTGGAGGAGCCAGGCGTGCGCGGCGTTGCCCACGCCCTCGTGCCGGATCAGCAGCTGCGCCTGGTGGGCGACCTCGGCCCAGGACAGGTGCCAGAGGCTGACCTTGTGCTTGCGCCGGCCGTCGACCTTCACCTCCACCATGGGGCGGCCCTCCAGGGCCACGTCGTTGGAGAGGGTGATCACGGCCTCGTAGCCGCGGCGCGCGGCGATGTCCATGTACGCCTGGACCTGCTCCGCCTTGAGCGGGTTGCCGTTCGTCTTCGTCTCCACGAGCGCCGTCCACAGCTTGCCCGCGCGCTCCACCCGGATCACCCCGTCGGGGCGCCGCGGAGTGTCCCCGTGGGGGAGGGAGACCTCGGTGAAGGTCTGCATCCGGCCGGCGGGCGCGCCGAACCCCGCGGTGAGGCGGCGGCCGAACTCCGGAACCTGCGCCATCACCGACAGCAGGACCGAGGTGGCGCGCACCTCCCGCTCCCGGTCGCTCTTGAGCGAGGGGACGGGGAACAGGCGGGCCTGGCTCCAGGACTCGTTCTCGGCGAGGGACTTCTTGGCCACCTTGGGCAGGGTGACCTTCTTCCTCGTCGTACGGGGACCCCGGCCGCGGGTCTGCGCCGGTACGGCGCCGGGGACGGCGGCCTCGGCGAGCGGTGCGGGGGCCGGTTCGGCCGCGGGTTCGGTCGCCGGTTCGGCCGCGGGTTCGGCGGACGGGTCCTGCGCCGGGGCGGCGGCTTCCACCGGCGCCCTTCCCTCCGCGAGCCCGTTCTCCCCGGCTGCCCCTGTCCCTGCGGCTGCCCCCGCGGCCTCGGCTTCCGCTGCCTCGGCTTCCGCTGCCTCGGCTTCCGCGGTCGCCTCGGTCTGCTCCGCTTCCTCGGAGTCCTCCAGTACCGGGATGCCGAAGTCCGTGGCCAGTCCCGCGAGGCCGGTCTCGTACCCCTGGCCGACCGCACGGAACTTCCACTCCTCGCCCCGCCGGTACAGCTCGCCGAAGATGAAGGCGGTCTCCACGCCCGCGTCGTCGATGGAGTAGCCGACCAGCGGTTCCCCGGAGCGGTCCGCGACCGTCATCCGCAGGTCGTCGAGGTCTCCGAAGCGGGCGCCGGCGTACCGGCTGGCCGCCACGACGATCCGTACGACCCCCTCCGGGACCGCCGTCAGGTCCAGGCCGATGCGGTCCTCGTCGCCGTTGTCGGCCGGTACCTTGCCCAGCAGCTGCACGCTTCCGTCGGCGGCCGCCGGGTTGTTGTAGAAGTAGAAGTCGTTCTCGTCGCGGACCTTGCCGTTCTCGTCCAGCAGCAGCACCGAGACGTCGGCGTCGCCGTCCCCCGAAGCGCTGCTCCAGCCCAGGCTCACGACGACCGCCCCGGCGTCCTCGCTGAGGGCGGTCAGGCTGACGTTCGCGCCCTTCGGGATCTCCTGCATGTCTTCCCCCCGGTCCTTCCGCACCCCCGTGCGCGGTGCGTCTCGGGCGAACCGTAGCGGTGGGAGGAGGAAAAGATCACGGGATGGCGGAAATCAGCAGGACGGGAGCACGCCGGGGCATGGGGGACACTGGAGGGGCTTGAACCGCTCAGTGTCTTCGAGGAGCCCCCGCCATGCCCCGCCTTGCCGTGTTCGCCGTCGTCCTCTGCGTCCTCGCCGTGGCCGCCGCCGTGGTCTCCTTCGTCGAGGGCAGCCTGCTCGGGATCGTGTGGGTGCTGATGGCCGGCATCACGTCGAACATGGCGTGGTTCTACGTGCGCAAGGCGAAGGTCGAGAAGGCCGCGGCAGCGGCCCGCAACGCGGGCTGAGCCCTCTCTCAGGACGCCGTGCAGAAGCCGTTGGTGTCCTGCCAGAACTGGTAGAGGTCGCGGCCGCAGTAGGCCTCCATCTCGCCCACGCCCAGCGCGGACAGCACGCTGTACACCGCGTCGAAGAAGAACGCGTTGATCTCCGGGATCCACAGCAGCGCGAAGACCGCCAGCAGCCCGAACGGCGCCAGCGGCGCCACCTCGCGGCGGACCCGGTGGGAGAGCCAGGGCTCGATGATGCCGTAGCCGTCCAGGCCCGGGACCGGCAGGAAGTTCAGGATCGCCGCCGAGACCTGGAGCAGCGCCAGGAAGCCGAGCGCGAAGCGGAACGGGATCGGGACCCCGTCCAGGGCGTTCAGCCAGAACGGGGCCGTGCAGACGGCCGCGAACGCGACGTTCGTCAGTGGGCCGGCCGCCGAGATCAGGCTGTGCCGCCACCGGCCCTCGATCCGGTCGCGCTCGATGTACACCGCGCCGCCGGGCAGGCCCAGACCGCCCATGATCACGAAGAGGACGGGCAGGACGATGCTGAGCAGCGCGTGCGTGTACTTGAGGGGATTCAGCGTCAGGTAGCCCTTCGCCCCGACGCTGAGATCGCCGCTGTGCAGGGCGGTGCGGGCGTGCGCGTACTCGTGCAGGCACAGGGAGACGATCCACGCCGCCGTGACGAAGAGGAAGACGGCCAGCCCGGTGCTGGTCGAGTACCCCGTCCACACGGCCCACCCCGTCACCGCCATGACGGCGAAGATGCCGAGGAACACGGGACTGATCCGCCGGTCACCCCGGTCGTGCGTGTGGTGCCGGCTGCGGTTCTGACTGCCCTGGGGACCCATACGGCGAACCTATCCCGGAGGCGGCGCCCGGGGGAGCTCCGGGCCGGAGACAATGGGCCGGTGCGTTACGCGATGCTCGGCACCACCCAGGCCATCCGCGACGACGGGAGCGCGGTTCCCGTCGGCGGAGCGCGGCTGCGCGCGCTCCTGACCGCGCTCGCGCTGCGGCCGGGGCGGGCGGTGCCGGCGGCCGCGCTCATCGAAGAGGTGTGGGACGGCGACCCGCCCGCGGACGGGCCCGCGGCGCTCCAGGCGCTGGTGGGCCGGCTGCGCAGGGCCCTGGGGCGCGAGGCGGTGGGCTCCGGGGAAGGCGGCTACTGGCTCGTCGCCGCCCGCGACGACATCGACCTGTACCGCTTCGAGCGGCTGACGCGGGCGGCGGCGCAGGCCTCCCCGGCGGAGGCGGCCGCCCTGTACGACGAGGCCCTCGCTCTGTGGCGGGGCGAGCCGCTGAGCTCCCTGCCCGGTTCCGGGCCGGAGGCCGCCCGCTGGGAGGCCCTACGGCTGGACGCGCGCCGGGGCCGCCTGGACGCGGCGCTGGCGCTGGGGGAGGCGGAGCGGGTCCTGCCGGAGCTGACGGCACTGTGCGCGGGGCTGCCGCTGGACGAACCCCTGCAGGCCCTCCGCATCCGCGCCCTGCGCGACGCGGGCCGCCCGGCGGAGGCACTGGCGGCCTACGAGGCGGTCCGCCGTGACCTGTCCACCCGCCTGGGCACCACCCCGGGCCCCACCCTGCGCACCCTCCACACAGCCCTCCTGAGCCCCCTTCCGCCCACCGCCCCGCGCCCCCACCCCGCCGGGGCGCCGACGGGCGCGGAGAACCCGGCCGGCTCCGACGCCCGCGCAACGACCCCACCGGGCGGCTCCGCCGAGCCGCACCCCGCGGTGCAGCACGTCCCCGGGACCACGGCTGCGGTCCCGTCCGGCCCCGACGGGGCGGCCTCCGGCCCCCCGGCCGGGCTCGGCGGGCCGGACTCCGGCCACCCCGCGGCCCCCGGTGGGCCCGCAGTGGCCGCGCCGGGCGGGTCCGGTGCTCCGGCCGGGACCACGCCGCGCCGGGAGACCCCGGACGGGTCCGACGCCCCGGCCGCGACCGTGTCGGGCGGGGCCGGCGCGCCCGAAGAGGCCATGCCGGGCTCCGCCCCTGCCCCCGCCGGGCCGCACCCCGCCGCGCAGCACGCCCCGGGGAACCCCGCTGTGATCCCGTCCGGCCCCGACCGGGCGTACTCCGGCCACGCGGCCGGCCCCGAGGGGCTTGGCTCCGGCCACCCTGCGGGGCCCGGCGGGCCGGGCTCAAGCCACCCCGCCGGCCCCGACGCACCGGCCTCCGGCCACCCCGCGGCCCCCGGCGGGCCCGGTCCTGCCGGGCAGCCCCGGCCCGCGGACCCGTACGGGGCGGGGGCCGTGGCGGAGTACCCGGCCGGACCGGGCCCGGGTGCGGGCAATCTGCGGATGCGGCTGACCACCTTCGTCGGGCGGGAGGAGGACATCCGGGTCATCGGCGACGACCTCGCCCGGTCGCGGCTCGTCACCCTGCTCGGACCCGGCGGCGCCGGCAAGACCCGGCTGTCGCAGGAGGCCGCCGAGGCCCACGCACGCCCCGCCGCGGCGGGCTCCGCACGCACCGCCGGACCCGGCCGGTCCGCCTGGGCCGACGGGGTGTGGTTCGTGGAGCTGGCCCCAGTGGACGACCCGGAGGACGTCACCGAGGCCGTGCTCCTCGCGCTCGGGGCCCGGGAGACCAAGCTGCGCGGCGGCTCCGCCGAGGAGATGCGGGTGCTCACCGAGCGCGGGGACCGCCCCCTCGACCGCCTCGCGGAGCACTGCGCACGGCGCCGGATGCTGCTCATCCTGGACAACTGCGAGCACGTCGTCGACGCCGCGGCCCGCCTCGCCGAGGAGGTGCTCGCGCGCTGCCCCGGCGTACAGATCCTGGCGACCAGCCGCGAACCGCTCGGCGTGCCCGGGGAGACCCTGCGCCCGGTGGACCCGCTGCCCGACCCCGTGGCGCTCCGGCTGCTCGACGACCGCGGGGCCGCTGCCCGGGCCGGGTTCACCGTGGACGAGGACCCGGCCGCCGCCGTGGAGATCTGCCGCCGGCTCGACGGGATGCCGCTCGCCATCGAACTGGCCGCCGCCCGGCTGCGGCTGCTCACCCCCCGCCAGATCGCCGACCGGCTGGACGACCGGTTCAGGCTGCTGACCGGCGGCTCGCGCACCCATCTGCCCCGCCAGCAGACCCTGCGCGCGGTGGTCGACTGGTCCTGGGACCTCCTCGACGAGCCCGAACGGGCCGTCCTGCGCCGGCTGTCGGTCTTCGCGGGCGGCTGCGACCTCGATGCCGCCGAGGCCGTCTGCGCCGACGCCGCCGAGGGGCTGGACGCCGCCGACCTCCTCGGCTCGCTCGTCGACAAGTCCCTCGTCGTCGCCGCCCCGGACGCCGCCGGCATGCGCTACCGCCTCCTGGAGACCGTCGCCGAGTACGCCTCCGAGCGGCTCGCCGAGGCCGGCGACGACCGCGCCGCCACCGAGCGGCGCCACCTCACCCACTACCGCGAACTCGCCCGCACCACCGAGCCGCTGCTCCGCGGCCACGGCCAGCGCGCGGCCGCCGACCGGATCGTCACCGAGTACGAGAACCTCCGTACGGCCATGCGCCGCGCCGTCGCACTCCAGGACGTGGGCGAAGTGCTCTGCCTGCTGCACTCCCTCGTCTGGTACTGGCAGATGCACGACCTGCGCACGGAGCTGCGGCACTGGTCCGCGGCCGCCGCGGCGCTGGGTCCCGACCCCTTCGCCGCCCCCGTCGTACCCGCCGAGCCCGTCTACGAGCGGGTCGTCGACGCGCCCCCGCCGTACGAGGGCGAACTGCTCACCGAGGCCTGGCGCGGCATCCGGATCATGTGCCTGGCCGCCCAGGACCAGACCGACGTCAGCTGGTCCAGCCCGGAGATCCGCACCACGGTCGACGGCATGCTCGCCGCCTACCGCCCCGGCCTGCCGCAGACCTGCGTGGCCCCCGGGGTCCTGTGGATCTACGCCGTGATGATCGCGGGGGACCCGGTCCTGCTCCGTGAGGTCATCGAGGAGACCGTCGAGACCGCCCGCGGGCTCGGCTACCGCTGGGAGCTGGCCTCCTCCCTCCAGCTGCGCGCCAACGTGCTGGCCAACCGCGCCGACTGGGCCGGCGACGCCGCCCGCGACGCCGAGGAGAGCCTGGCCGTCTTCCGGGATCTCGGCGACGACTGGGGCTGCGCCGAGGCGCTCTCCGCCCGCGCCGAGGCCCGGGAGAAGCACGGCGAGTACGCACTGGCCGCCGAGGACTTCCGCGCCGCCATCGAGCACGCCCGGCGGCTCGGGGCGAAGGCCCAGGTCACGGTCCTGCAAGTGCGGATGGCCGGGACCCTCGTCGAGGACGGCCACATCGAGGAGGCGGAGCGGCTGCTCACCGAACTGCTCCCCACGATCCAGCACGTCGGCAACGAGGCCAGGCCCGCCGCCCGGATGTTCCTCGCCGGGGTGTACGGCCGCACCGGCCGGACCGGGGAGGCCCGGGCGCAGCTCCAGTCCCTGCGCGAGGAGTTCTCCTTCGGCGCGTACGCCGTCTTCGACGGGTTCGTGCTCGGCACGATGGCCTGGCTGGACAACCAGGAGGGCAAGTACGAGAACGCGCTCGTGCTGATCCGGCAGGCCATGGAAGCCGTCGTGGACCCGCTCGCCCTGCTGATGGCCCCCCAGCTCCCGGCCGTCTACCTGCTCACCGCGGCCCTCTCGCACGCCGGACTCGGCGGCCCGCAGCGGTCGTACGAGGCCGCGCGGCTGATCGGCGCCTACCGCGCCCAGCTGCCGCCCCGGCACTTCCCGGTCACCACCGAGCGCGCGGACCTGGAGCAGGCCGAGGGCCTGGCCCGGGCCGCGCTCGGCGACGCCGCGTACGAGGCGGCGTACGCCGAAGGCGGCGGCCTCACCCTGGAGGAGGCCACCGCCCTCGTCTGATCCGGCCGCAGGCTCTCACGGCCCGCCCGGGACGCGATCCGGAGCGGACCGGTCCGCGGATCAGGTCTTCTGGCGGAACTTCCGCACGGCGAGCGGCATCGTCACCAGCGTGATGCCGACCGACCAGGCCAGCGTGATCCACACGGAGTTGCCGAGCGGGGTCCCGTTGATCAGGGCGCGGGCCGCGTCGGCCAGGTTGGACAGCGGGTTGACGTCGGTGAAGCTCTGCAGCCAGCCGGGCATCGTCGTCGGCGGGGCGAAGATCGAGCTGCCGAACTGCAGCGGCATCAGGACCAGCATCGCCACGCCCTGGACCGCCTGGGGGGTCTTCATGGTGAGACCCAGCAGGATGAAGATCCACATCAGCGAGGAACCGAAGATCGCCGACAGCCCGATGGACAGGAACAGGTCGAGCACCGAGGACTTGATGGACAGGCCGAGCAGGAAGCCCATGCCGAGCAGGATCGCGATGGCCACCATCATGCGGCCGAGCTCGACCACGATCTTGGCGATGAGCACGGAGGAGCGGGCGATGGGCATGGACCGGAAGCGGTCCATCACGCCCTTCTTGAAGTCGTCGTTGACTCCGGTGCCCACTCCCATGGCGATGTTCATGCCCATCATCGCCATCAGGCCCGGGACCACGTAGTTGACGTACTCGCCCTGGTTGCCCTTGCCGGAGATCGCGCCGCCGAAGACGAAGACGAACAGCAGCGTGAAGATGATCGGCATGAACAGGACGTCGAACATCGACTCCGGGTCCTGCTTGATCTGCAGGACGTTGCGCCGGGCCAGGGCGCCGATGTGGCGCAGGTTGCCCCGCAGGCCGATCCGGCCCTCGTCCACGGGGACGGGCCCGCCGGCCGGGGCGGCCGCGGTGGGGCTGGGCTTCGTCGTGGTTACGGTGCTCATGCCGCGACCTCCTCGGTCTGCTGGTTGGGGATGGAGTCCTGGACGGTGGGCTTCTGTCCGGTGATGGACAGGAACACCTCGTCCAGGCTGGGCAGGTAGGTGCTGATGTCGGAGATGCCGTACCCGCGGGCGGCCAGCAGGCCCACCACCGCGGTCAGCTGCTCGTCGGCCAGGATCGGCACCAGCAGGGCGCCCTCGTCCGGGACGGCCTGGGAACCGGCCACCCCGTCCAGACCGGCCTCGGCCAGGGCGCGGGCCATGCCCGGGAGCTCGGACGGGTCGGTGGGGCGGATCCGCAGGGTCCGGCCGCCGACGCGGGCCTTCAGCTCGTCGACCTTGCCGTTGGCGATGACCTTGCCCTTGTCGATGACCGTCAGCTCGCTGGCGAGCTGCTCGGCCTCCTCCATGTACTGGGTGGTGAGCAGGACGGTGGCCCCCTCGGCGACCATCCGCTGCACCTCGTCCCACACCTCGTTGCGGGTGCGGGGGTCCAGACCGGTGGTCGGCTCGTCCAGGTACAGCACGGCCGGGCTGCCGATCATGGAGGCGGCCAGGTCGAGCCGGCGCCGCATGCCGCCCGAGTAGGTCATCACGGCCTTCTTGGCGGCGTCCGTGAGGGAGAACCGCTCCAGCAGCTCGTCCGCGCGGCTGCGGGAGTCCTTGCGGGACAGGTCCAGCAGCCGGCCGATCATGTAGAGGTTCTCCCAGCCGGAGAGCTTCTCGTCGACCGAGGCGTACTGGCCGGTCAGGCCTATGGTGCGGCGCAGCTGCCGCGGCTGGCGGACCACGTCGAAGCCGGCGACCCGGGCGGTGCCGGCGTCGGGGGTGATCAGGGTGGAGAGGATGCGGACCAGGGTGGTCTTGCCCGCGCCGTTGGGGCCGAGGACCCCGAGGACGGTTCCCTCGCGGACGTCCAGGTCCACGCCGTCGAGGGCTTTGGTCTCGCCGTAGTGCTTGACCAGCCCCCGGACCTCTACGGCGTTCGAGCCGTTCAGGGGATTCTTGTCGTTTCGCGTCATGTCCACCATGGGACCAGACACCACTGACAAAGCGCCGACAATTAACCGACAGCCCGCCCACAGAGCACCGACAGAACATCGGAGGCCGCGGGCAGGCTGCCGTCAGCCCACCGGACGGACTAGTGGAAAGCGTGCTGCTCCTGCGGGAACGTTCCGCCGACCACGTCCTCGGCGAAGGCCTTCGCCGCGTCGCCCATGGTCGCCCGCAGGTTCGCGTACTGCTTGACGAACTTCGGCATCTTGCCGCCGGTCAGCCCCATCATGTCCGTCCACACCAGCACCTGCGCGTCGCACTCCGAGCCCGCGCCGATGCCGACCGTCGGAATCTGCAGGGACCGGGTGACCTCGGCGGCCAGCTCGGCCGGGACCAGCTCCAGCACCACCGCGAAGGCGCCCGCGTCCTGCGCCGCCTTCGCATCGCGCAGCAGCCGGTGCGCCGCCTCGTCGCCGCGGCCCTGCACCCGGTAGCCCATGGCGTTCACGGACTGCGGGGTCAGGCCCAGGTGGGACATGACGGGGATGCCCGACTGCACGATCAGCTCGGTCTGGGCCAGCGAACGCTCGCCGCCCTCCAGCTTCACCGCGCCGACCCCGGCCTCCTTGACGAGCCGGGTGGCACTGCGCAGCGCTTGTACGGGGCCCTCCTGGTAGGAGCCGAAGGGCAGGTCGCCGATGATCAGGGCCCGGCTGGTGCCGCGTACGACGGCCGCCGACAGCAGGGTCATCTCGTCCATCGTCACCGGGACGGTGGTCTCGTAGCCGAGGTGACAGTTGCCCATCGAATCGCCGACGAGCATGACCGGGATGCCGGCCTCGTCGAACACGCCCGCCGTCATGGCGTCGTAGGCGGTGAGCATGGGCCACTTCTCGCCGCGTTCCTTGGCGAGGGTGAGGTCGCGGACGGTGATGCGCCGGGTGCCCGAGCCTCCGTACAGCGTGGCGGAGGCGGCTTCGCGGGCAGGCGAAACGGCATGCGTCATTGCAACTGCTCCTTGATGTTCATCTCGAGGCGCCCTTACGGCGTCCCCGGACTCACACCCATGGTGGCACTCCCGGGGCCCGGGCGGGAAGTGCCACGGGGCCCGGTTCGCGGCGGCGGGCGCACCACGACCCAATGTGCGCGTTTGGTGACAAGCGGAACCCGGGCCGCTCGCCCGTTCGTCCTCCCGGATGTACGGCCGGGGCAACGGCCGGGGCAATCGGCGCGGAACGCTCCGTGCATCGCCTAGGGTCAAGAGGCGGGGACGGAGCGCGAGCATGGCAGTGAGGGCAGCGGCATGGCACAGGCGTACATGACGGAGACGGGGAGCGACGGCTCGGAGCCCGAGCCCTCCCGAGCTGGTCTCCGGCGCCGGCTGACCGAGCTGCGACGCGATCCGGGCATCTGGCGCCGCGGGATCGTCCTCGCCGCGTTCGCCGTGCTGGTCTCGGGCGTCATGATCTTCCACGCCGAGCTGCCCAACGACATCGGCAACCTCGGCAGCCTCACCGAGACCTTCCTGCCCTGGCTGGGCCTGGCCGTCCCGGTCCTGTTCGCCGCCGCGCTCTTCCGCAAGTCCGCGACCGCACTCATCGCGATACTGCTGACCGCCGCGGTCTGGGTGAACCTCTTCGGCGGACTGGTCACCGACAAGGCGCACGCCGGCGGCAACCTCACGGTCGCCACCCACAACGTCGACGCCGACAACACCGACCCCGGCGGCACCGCCGCCTCCGTCGCCAAGGCCGGAGCCGACGTCCTGGCCCTGACCGAGCTCAAGGGCAGCGCCGTCCCCGTCTACGAGAAGGCCCTCGCGGGCACCTACAAGTACCACTCGGTCGAGGGGACCGTCGGACTCTGGAGCAAGTACCCGCTGGTCGCCAGCCAGCCCGTCGACATCAAGATGGGCTGGACCCGGGCCATGCGCGCCACGGTCAAGACCCCCTACGGAGAGGTGGCCGCCTTCGTCGCCCACCTCCCCTCGGTCCGCGTCAAGCTCAACGCCGGCTTCACCGCCAACCAGCGCGACAACAGCGCCGACGCCCTCGGCGCCGCACTCGCCGCCGAACCGCTGCGCCGGGTCATCCTGCTCGGCGACCTCAACGGAACGGTCAACGACCGGGCCCTGTCCGAGGTCACCTCGCAGCTGCGTTCCACCCAGGGCGCGTCCGGCGACGGCTTCGGCTTCAGCTGGCCCGCGCAGTTCCCGATGGCCCGCATCGACCAGATCCTGGTCCGCGGCGTCACCCCCGAAGCCTCCTGGACCCTGCCCCGCACGGGCAGCGACCACCTCCCGATCGCGGCCCGGGTCACCGTCAGGCCGTAGGGCCGCAGGGCCGCAGGGTCCTAGGGTGCGACGGTGATGATGGTGTCGAGGATCGATCGCGACGCCTGGAGGTCTTCGATGGCGCGGGTGATCCGCTCGCCCTCCCGGCGCAATCGGGCGAGCAGGTCCGGGCAGGTGGGTACGAGGCGCTCGTCGTCCGCCCGGATGCACGGCAGGACCTGGGCGATCAGGGCGGTCGTAAGGCCCGCCGCCAGCAGGCAGCGAATGCGGCGCACCGTCTCGACGTCCGCCTCGGCGTAGAGGCGGTAGCCGCTGGGCAGCCTGTCGGGCGTCAGGAGTCCCTGCTGTTCGTAGTAGCGCAGCAGCCGCTCATGCACCCCGGTGCGCCGCACCATCTCCTTCATGCCGCATGCCGCATGCCGCATGCCTCATTCCCGCGCCCCTTGCCCATGCCGCGACTTGTCGCGGCCGCCGTCGCGGCCGGGCAGGACTCGTTCGCCGTCCTCGGGGAGTCCCTCGGCAGCGCCGTGGCCGTCCGGATCGCCACCCGGCACCCCCACCGTGTCCGCGCCCTCGTGCTCACCGCCGGATTCGCCGCCGCCGACCCCGTCCTTGCGCTCGCCGCCCGGCTGATCACATCCCTGGCGGCCGCGGGTCAGTGGGAGGACGTGGCACGGTTCGCCGTCCTGTCCTGCATGTCCCCGGCGGAGCTGGCGGACCTCGAACCGGCCGCCCTCGACGAACCGGTCGCCCGGACCCTGGCCGCGCTGGCGCCGGGCATGCCGGACCACTTCGACCTGGTGTCCCGCGTGGACGTCCGGGACGACCTGGCGAAGGTGTCCGCCCCCACCCTGGTGGTGGCGCCGACCGGTGACCGGCTGGTGCTGCCCGAGAGCTCGCACCGTCTCGCGGCCGGCATCCCGGGCGCCCGGCTGCTCGAACTGCCCGGCGCCGCCCACGTCCTGAACCCGGCGGACCGGGCGACCTGGCTCCGCCACGTGCGCGCGTTCCTCGCCGCGGGCGTCACGCCTGCTCGCGCCAGCCGTTCGTGATGGGCAGGCGCCGGTCCTTGCCGAAGCCCTTCGCGGAGATCTTCGTGCCCGGCGGGTACTGCCGGCGCTTGTACTCGGCGGTGTCCACCATCCGCAGGGTCTTCGCGACGAGCTCGGGGTCGTAGCCCGCCGCGACGATCGACTCCAGGCCCTGGTCGCGGTCCACGTACAGGGCCAGGATCCCGTCCAGCACGGGGTAGTCGGGCAGCGAGTCCGTGTCCACCTGCCCGGGGCGCAGTTCGGCGCTCGGCGGCTTGACGATGGAGTTCTCCGGGATCGGCGGGGTCTCGTCGCGCTCGGCCGCCGCCCGGTTGCGGTACTCGGCGAGGCGGAAGACGTCCGTCTTGTAGACGTCCTTGATCGGACCGTAGGCGCCCACCGAGTCCCCGTACAGGGTGGAGTAGCCGACGGCCAGCTCCGACTTGTTGCCCGGGGCCAGCACGATGTGGCCCTCCTGGTTGGAGAGCGCCATCAGCAGGGTGCCGCGCAGCCGGGACTGGAGGTTCTCCTCGGCGAGCCCGGTCAGGCCCAGCGCTCCCATGTACGCGTCGAACATCGGCTCGATCGACACGGTCCGGAAGTTCAGGCCGGTCCGTGCCGCCAGCTCGGCCGCGTCGCCCCGGGAGTGCTCCGAGGAGTACTTGGACGGCATCGAGACGCCGTACACGTTCTGCGCGCCGATCGCGTCGCAGGCGATCGCGGCGACCAGCGCGGAGTCGATGCCGCCGGAGAGGCCGATCAGGACCGACCGGAAGCCGTTCTTGCGGACGTACGCGCGCAGACCCACGACCAGCGCGTCGTAGACCTCCTCGTCGTCGTCCAGCCGGTCGGCGTAGCCGCCCGTCACGACCGGCTCGTACGGCTCCACCGGATCCTCGGTGAGGATCACGCGGTCGATGCGCAGGCCGTCGTCCACGATGCCCTCGACGGGGTCGTCCGAGGCCGCGGGCAGGTCCAGGTCGACCAGGACGCAGCCCTCGGAGAACTGCGGGGCGCGCGCGATGACCTCGCCGGCGGAGTCGACGACGATCGAGTCCCCGTCGAAGACGAGCTCGTCCTGGCCGCCGATCATCGCCAGGTAGGCGAGGGTGCAGCCGGCCTCCTGGGCGCGCTTCTGCACCAGCTCCAGGCGGAGGTCGTCCTTGGCGCGCTCGTACGGGGAGGCGTTGACCGAGATCAGCAGCCCGGCCCCGGCGGAGCGGGTCGCGGGGACGCGCCCGCCGTCCTGCCAGAGGTCCTCGCAGATGGCCAGGGCCACGTCCACGCCCCGTACCCGGATCACCGGCTGGGTGTCGCCCGGCACGAAGTACCGGAACTCGTCGAAGACGCCGTAGTTGGGGAGGTGGTGCTTGGCGAAGCGCAGGACGACCTGCCCGCCGTACAGCACGGCGGCCGCGTTCTCCGGGGACCCCGCCGGGCGGCCGAGCCGGGGCGCGGCCTTCTCCGTACGGTCGAGGTAGCCGACGACGACCGGGAGGTCCCCGAACCCTTCGGCCGCCAGGCGCCGGGCGAGGTCGAGCAGCGCCGCGCGGGAGGCCTCGACGAAGGAGCCGCGCAGGGCGAGGTCCTCGACGGGGTACCCGGTCAGCACCATCTCCGGAAACGCCACCAGGTGGGCGCCCTGTTCGGCGGAGTGCCGGGTCCAGTGGACGACCGAGTCGGCGTTGGCGGCGATGTTGCCGACCTGCGAGTCGATCTGATTCAGAGCGAGGCGTAGTTGAGGCACGCGGCCCAGTCTAATCGTCTTTCTGACGCGATGTCCTGGGAGTCGCCGAGCTGCCGAGTCACCGTGTCGCCGCGTCCCCGAGTCACCGCGTCGCCGGTTCAGCCGATGGGGCCGTTCCAGATCGCGTCCTCGCGCTCGACGTCGGGAGCGATCTCGAAGTGCAGGCTCTTGGTGCCCTCGGGCACCAGGAAGGCGAAGGTGCCGGTCATCGATTCCCCGGCCATGACGGAGCCCTTGAACATCTTCGGCACGGAGCTGTCGAAGGCCATCTCGGCCTCGGTGCCCTGGTCGTCGCGGGCGTGCGGCAGGGCCAGGCTGACGTCGAGCGCGGCCCCGGAGTTGTTGACGATCTTGACCGTCACCTTGACCGCGTTGCCGTTGCGGGCCTCGGCCGGGTAGGCCGTCGAGGACGGCTTGTACGGGACCGCGCTCTGCACGGTGACCTGGACCCCGTCCTCGTAGGTGTAGGGCTTGCCCCAGGCGAGGGCCGAGGTCCGGCCCGGGATGTCGGAGGGCGAGGGCTTGGGGGTCGGGCTCGCCGGGGCGCTCGGGGTTTCCGAGCCGTAGCCGTAGTCCTCGTCGTACTCGTAGTCCCCGGAGCGGCTGTCGGCGATGTTCCGGTCGATCTTGTCGATGACGGCCGTGGTGATGAACCAGCCGCCGACGGAAGCGCCGATGCCGAGGATGCCGAGGACGGTGCCGATCGCGGCCATTGTGGCGCGCGGGGCGCCGCGGCGGGACTTGAGGACGGCCGCGATGCCGATGCCGGCGCCGGTCACCGCGAGGAGGGCGCCGGCCCAGAAGAAGAAGGGGACGAGGCCGACGAAGATGCCGAACAGCCCGAGGAGCAGGGCGGCGAGGGCCAGGCCGTTCGTGGCGGGCGGGGGCGCCGGGAACCCGGACGCCTGCGGGCCGCCGGGGTAGCCGCCGGGGTGACCGGCGGCGGGCGTCGCCCAGGGGTTGCCGGGGGTGGGGGCGCCGGGGGCAGGGGCGCCCGGGGCGCCGTACGGGGCTCCCCACGTGTGCGCCGGGGGAGCGGCCGGGGCCGCCGGGCCGGGGGCGACCGGAGCGAAGGCGCCGGGGGCGGGGGCCGCGGGGGCGGCGTCCGCGGGCTGCGCGGGGTCCTCGGTCAGGGCCGGGGCCGGGGTGAGGGGCTGGGGCGGCGTCAGGGCCGGGGGCTTGTCGAAGGACGGAGCCTGGGGCTTGTCGAGGGACAGGGGTTCGGGCTTGTCCGGGGCCGGGGCCGCGGGCTTGTCGAGCGACAGGGGCTGCGCGGGCGCCGGTATGGATGCCGCCTCGGGTACGGGGGCGCCCGCGGGTTCCGTCGGCGGGCCGGACGGGGTGCTGGGCGGGTTCGGCGGGGTGCTCATACCGGCGGGGAGTCCTTCAGGTCGCAATCGGCGCGTGACGATCACCAGCCTGTCATGGAATTCGAGCCCGCCGCCGGGCATTTCAGCCCCCTCCAGGCCCCCTCGGTCGGGCCCTCGGCGCGCGGAACGCGGCGCGCCGAGGGCCCGGTCAGGGGCGGGATCCGGCTAGCGCAGGTAGCCCAGAACGGTCATCATCCCGGCCTCCGAGTGGTACACGTTGTGGCAATGCACCATCCACAGACCGGGATTGTCGGCGTCGAAGTCCACCGTCAGCTTCCCGTTCGGGAGCACCACCGCGGTGTCCTTGCGGGCCCCGCCCGGCCGGCCGCCGAGGGCGAAGGTGTGCCCGTGCACGTGGAGCGGATGCCACATCGTTGTGGAGTTGTTGAACTCCAGCCGGACCCTTTCTCCCGCTTTCACCGGGTGCCGCTGGTCCGGGGTGTACGGCTTCCCGTCGAAGGCCCAGTCGTACTTCGCCATGCCGCCGGTCAGCTCGATCCGCACGGTGCGGTCCGGCTCGCGCGCCGCCAGGGCCACCGGCCGCGCCGCCTTCAGGACGTCCGCCGTCAGCGGCTGCCCGGACAGCTCGGCGGGCCGGGTCGCGGCGGTCGGGGCCGCGCCCGCACCGGTGCGCAGCACCGCGAGCGCCGAGGCCGCGTCCCCCTTGCCCTCGGCGAGCGCGGTCAGCGGGAACACCCCGTCGCCCGCCGTCACCAGGACGTCGTAGCGCTCGCCCATGCCCAGCAGCAGCGAGCGGGCGGCCGCGTGCTCGACGGGGAATCCGTCGGTGTGGGTGACCGTGAACTCGTGGCCGCCCAGGGCGATCCGGAAGGCGGTGTCCCCGCCCGCGTTGATGATCCGGAGCCGGATCCGGTCGCCCGGGCGGGCGGTGAAGACCGAGGGGTCCTCGGAGGTGCGGCCGTTGACCAGGTAGTGCGGGTACGCGACATCGCCCGGGTCCTTGCCGAGGACCTCGCTGACTCCGCCCATGAGGACCCGGGAGGAGCCGCCGCCGCTCGGGGCGGGTGCGGGTGCGGGCGTGGCTGTGGCGCCGGAGCCGGAGCCGGCGCCGGAGCTGTGGCCGGAGCCGTGGCCTGAATGGCCGCCGCCCGGGTTCGTGTCCATGCCCTTGCGGAGTTCGCCGAGCACGGCGTCGGGGGTGGAGCCGTCCACGCCGTCGACCCAGTCGTCGAGTACGACCACCCACTCCTTGTCGTAGGAGAGGGGCTCCTTGGGGTCCTCGACGATCAGCGGCGCGTACAGGCCGCGGTCCTGTTGGACCCCGGAGTGCGGGTGGAACCAGTACGTCCCGGGGTGCGGGACGGCGAACTCGTACGTGAACGAGCCGCCCGGGGGGATGTCCCGCTGGGTCAGCCCCGGTACCCCGTCCATGTCGTTGCGCAGCGCCAGGCCGTGCCAGTGCAGGGAGGTGGCCTCGGGGAGGTTGTTGGCCAGGGTCAGGGCGAGCCGGCCGCCCGCGGTGACCCGGACCTCCTGGCCCGGGAGCTTGTCCCCGTACGCCCACGAGCGGACGGAGCGGCCGGCGCCGAGGTCGAGCGGGGTGGCGGTGGCCGTCAGCCGGACCTCGGTGAGCGGGCCGGTGGCCTTGCGGGCGGCCTCGGCGGCCCGTACTTCGGCGCCGGCCGGGTCCACGTAGCCGCCGGGGGCGGGGGAGGCGGCCCCCTTGCCCGTGGAGCCCGCGCCGTGATCCATGCCGGCCATGCCGGAGCCCGAGCAGGCGGCGAGCAGCCCGGACCCGGCGAGCGCGGCGCCGGCGCCGAGCACGGCGCGGCGGGAGGGGGAGGGCGAGGGTGAGGGTGAGGGCGAGGAAGGGGAATCGGAATCGGAAGTGGAAGCGGAAGTGCGCGGGAAGGAAGAGCGCATGGCGGAACACCTCGTGATGGTGTGAGGCAGGCAGGTGGGCACCGTCTGCCGCCGCCCCGGAGGCATGCGGGGGCGACGACGGAGCCCGGCCTATACGCGCAGTACCGCCAGCAGGGTGAGGAGTTCGCGGGGCGGTGGCGGGTCCGGACCGCCGGACCGGCCCGCGGCGCGTGCCGCACCCCCGAGCGGCGCGGCACGGCGCGGGCCGGCCAGTCCGGCTCCGAGTACCAGCAGGGTGAGGGCGCCGAGCACGGCGAGACACACGGACATGGGGTCCATGCCGGTGTGCGGGGGGCGCGGGGCCTCGGCGGTGGTGCGGGCCGGGGCGCCGGCGGGTTCGGCGTGTGTGACCGCCGCGCCGTGCTCCTCCCCGGACGGCGTATGGCCGGCCCGGGGAACGAAACGGACCGACGGTACGTCGTCCATGGCGTGGGCCGGCGTCGGATGGCCCAGCGTGTGCATGCCCGCGATGCCCAGCAGCAGCGCGGCGAACAGCAGCAGCCGGGGCCACCGGACTGCTGGTCGCTGCGGGCGCGAGGCGGGGCGGGTCATGGGCGGAACCCTACCCGGGGTGGGTATCCGATCGCAGGACCGGCCCGGCCGCATTTAGGATTAGTCGCACTATGTCAACAAAAGACCCGCCCTCGTATTCGCCGAATCCGCTGGTTCCCCGGACCCCCGAGGACGACCCGCTCAAGCACCTGAAACCGGTGAAGTCCCGGAGATCCTGGAAGTCCGTGAACAGCCTCTCCGCCGCGACGGGTTCCGCCCCCGCGTCCCGGGCCGGTGCCCGCGCCGTGGCGCTCCTCGTCGGGCTCGGCGCGGCCGCCTACACCGCGTGGGTCCTCGAAGTCGTCCTCTCCACGGGCCTCAACCCCATCGAGACGTACGTCAGCGAGCTCGCCGCCCAGGACCAGCCGCTCGGCGGCCTGTTCCGGGCCACCGACTTCACCGCCGGGCTCCTCGTCTTCTTCGGCGGCCTCCTGGCCCTGGTCCGCCTCGCGAGACGCGTCGAACCCCGCCGCCTCTGGTCCGTCGCCGGCTGGTCCGGGATCACCCTCTTCGGCGCCGCCACCGCGGCGGACGCCTGGCTGCCGCTGAGCTGCACGCCGACCGTGGACCCCGAATGTGCGGCGCGGGAGACCGCCGGACTGGTCCCCGCCACCCATCAGGCCCACGCCGTCAGCAGCAGTCTGGCCATGACGGGCGCGCTCGTCGGGATCGTGGCCCTCACGCTCGCAGCCAGCCGCTACGGCCGGCTCGCCCCGCTCGCACGGTTCGGGCCCGCGCTCGTCGTGCTCGAACTGCTCGCCACCGCCTGGACCCTGGTCTCCATCGCCCTGTTCACCGCCGGGCACGGCACCTGGGCGCTCGGCGCCGGGCAGCGGCTCCAGGTGCTGTTCGTGGCCGTCTGGCTGGGCCTGCTCGCGTACTCCGTCCACCGGGAACGCCGGACGTGAGCGGCCCGGCCGCCGGGGCCGCTCCCGGGACCGTCGCCGGGGCCGCCGCCGTGACCGCCGCCGGGAGGTTCGTACGCCTCCCCGCCCCCGACGGGGAGGCCCTCCACGTCCTCGTGGAGGGCTCCGGACCCCCGGTCGTCCTCAGCGCGGGGCTCGCCATGGCCTGGTTCGACTGGGACCCGGTGGCGGAGCTGCTCGTCGCCGCCGGCCGTACCGTCGTGCGCTTCGACCGTCCCGGGCACGGGCTGAGCGCCCCCGCCGTGCGCCCGCCGTCCGCCGCCGGGGAGGCGCACCGGATAGCCGGGCTGCTGGACGCGCTCGGTCTGGGCGCCGAACCCGTCACCGTGGCCGGGCACTCCATCGCCGGGTTCCACGCCGAAGCCTTCGCCCGGCTGTACCCGGGGCGCACCGCCGCCCTGGTGCTGGTCGACTCCAGCGTGGAGGAGCGGCCCCGCACCGCCCTGCCCGCCGGGGTGCGCACCGGCGCCGCCCGGGTGCTCGGCCGGGCCGTGACCGCCGTCGGGCTGCCGGCCGCGCTGGGCCCCTGGACCCGGCGGACCGCCGTACGGGCATCCCGCGCCGGCGGCGCGGACCCGGCCCCGCGGGACCTCGTACGCCGCTGCTACCGGACCGGCCGGGTCTGGCGCGGGGCCCTGCTGGAGAACTCCCGTTACCCCGACACGGCCGCCGAGGTGCTGGCCCTGCGCGCGGCGCTGCCGCTGACCGTGCCCGCCACCGTCCTGGCCGGCCACGACCCCGGCGCGCGCCGCCCCGACCTGCGCTGGCTGGGCCGCCAGGCGGCGCTGGCCGACGTACTGGGAGCCCGGTTCGAGGTCGCGGAGCCGGCCGGGCACCTGGTCATGCTGGACCGCCCGCACCAGGTGGCGCGGGCGGTCCTGTACGCGCAGGCCTAAGCCGTGGGCCTATCCGCGGGCGTAGACCTTCTCGGCCCACCCGGCTATCTGCTCGTCCGACAGGTGCTTGGCCAGGTCGGCCTCGCTGATCATCCCGACCAGCCGCTTGTTGTCGATGACGGGAAGCCGGCGGATCTGGTGGCTCTGCATCTCCTCCAGCACCTCGGAGACGTCCGCGCCCGCGTCGATCCAGCGCGGGGTGCCCTGGGCCATGTCGCCGGCCGTGATCTTCGACGGGTCGTGCCCCTTGGCCACACAGCCGATGACGATGTCGCGGTCGGTCAGGATGCCGCAGAGCCGTTCGTTGGAATCGCTGATGGGCAGTGCACCCACATTGAGCCGGCTCATCAGCTGAGCGGCCCGGTCCAGGGTCTCGGTGGCGGGGATCCACTGGGCCCCGCGGTGCATGATCTCTCCGGCGGTGGTCATCGCGTCAACCTCCTGAGCACGCCGTAACGGCCGGACGCGGGTGCGCCCGCCTCGGCGTCCCCATCCTCATTCGCCCGTTCGGCCCACGCGACCCGGCGGGGGCGGGAGGGGGCCGTACGGGTGACCTCCATCCAGCCCCTCCGGCGTTTGAGGAGCGGGGGTCCGGGGGCGGAGCCCCAGGCGGCGGCGCCGCACCCGGACGACGGGTCAACCCGCGGCCGGCGGCTCCGCTCCGCGCTGCTTCAGCATGTCGGCCATCAGCTGGAGCTCCGACTGCTGGGCCTCCACCATGCCCTGGGCCAGCGCCCGCTCGGCCGGGTTCCCGCACGCGTCGGCGCACCCCTGGGCCATGGCGACGCCGCCCTTGTGGTGGTCGGTCATCAGCTGCAGGTAGAGCACCTCGGCGTCCCGGCCCTCGGCGGAGCCGAGCCGGGCCAGGTCCTCCTTGGTGGCCATGCCGGGCATCAGCGCGCCGGGCTTGGTGACGGCCCCGCCCATGGCATGGCCCTCCATCCCGTGCCCGTCGCCGCCGCCCGACCCCATCCAGGACATCGGCGGCTCGTCGGCCACCACCTTCGGCAGGCCCCACATGTCCAGCCAGCCCAGCAGCATGCCGCGCTGGTTGGCCTGGGTGTTGGCGATGTCGTAGGCGAGGACGCGTACCGGCTCGTCCTTCGTGCGGTCCCGCACGATGAAGGACATCTCGACCGCCTGCTGGTGGTGCACCGCCATGTCCCGGGCGAAGCCCGCGTCGGCGGAGTAGAGCCCCGGCGTACGGGAGGCCTCGGGAGCGGAATCGGCTCCCCCCGCGGTGGCGACCGTGGCCCCCACCGCGAAGAGCAGCGCGAGGCCCACGGCCGAGCCCGCGGCCCAGTACGTACGGGCCACGGAACCCCTGCCGGCCGTACGGGTCACTTGTCGGCCAGCCCGTTCGTGCAGGCCGCGCCCGGCTCGGGGGTCTGCGTGCCCTGCACGTACTTGGTGAGGAACGCCGCCACCCGGGCGTCGTCCGCGCTGTCCACGGTCAGCTGCTTGCCCCACGCGCTGAGCATGATCGCGCCGGACTGCTCCTTGACGGGGCTCATCAGCGTGTACGGGCGCTTGGCCACCGAGGCGGCGAGCTTCTCGACGTCGGCCGGGGCGGCCTTCTCGTTGTACGTCACCCACACGGCGCCGTGCTCCAGCGAGTGGACGGCGTTGATCTCGGGGATCGGGTTCTTGTAGACGTCGCCGTTGCAGTTCATCCAGCGGGGGTTGTGGTCCCCGCCGACCGGCGGGTTCATCTCGTACTTCACCGGGGTCTCGACGTGGTTGCGGCCGAGCTTCTTGGCGTCCCAGGTCTGCTCACCGGCGACGGGCGCCTTGGCGAGGGCCTTCTTGGCTTCCGCATCGTTCTGCTGGTCGATCATCACCCACGCGCCGAAGCCGATGAGGCCGGTGACGATGGCGGCCGACGCGGTGATCGCGATGGCCTTGTTCCGCCGGTCGCGCGACTGGTCGGCGCGGCGCATCTCGGCTATCCGCGCCTGGCGGGAGCTGTTGGTTTCGGACTTCCTGCTGGCCATGGCCCTGAATCCTTTGTGCTGAGGGGGGTGGAGGGGAGAACGCGCTGCCTGAGCGCCGTCGAACCGGACCGGTCAGGTCCGCAGCACCTGCAGGGCGTACAGGTCGGGGCCGCGCGCGAGCGCCGAGGGAGGCCGGATCCCCGCCGCCGGCCCGGGGCGCACGGCGGGCGCCGGCTCCGCGCCCGCCACCGGGACCGCGGGCGGCGCCGGGGGCAGGAGCCCCGGGGGAACGTGCGAGAGCGGGGAGCAGCCGGGCCGGTCGTACGGCGCCACGCAGACGGCGCGCTGCGCCCCGGCCGCGTGGGCGGTGTGCCCGGCGCGCGCGCCCGGCCCCGCGGCGGCCGGAGGCTCGGCCCCGGCGGCCCGGCACAGGAACGCCGTACCGGCCAGCACCCCGAAGGCCATCAGGAGGACGGCACGCCGGAGCAGCGGACGTCTCCGACGTCCCTGCTCGTCATGCGCATGGCCCCCCATGGGCGCCGATGGTAATGCTCATGACCGGCCCAAGGTCAGTGCGGGGGTGCCACCGGCTTGGCGGGGTGCGTAATCTGGCGGAAACCACCGCTGGCGATACTGGGGCGGCCCGACTGTGCCCACGCCCCCGCGGCAGTGGTGCACAGGCCGCCTGAACTGCGAGGATGAAGCCATGGACAAGCAGCAGGAATTCGTCCTCCGGACGCTCGAGGAGCGCGACATCCGCTTCGTGCGCCTGTGGTTCACCGACGTGCTGGGCTTCCTGAAGTCCGTGGCGGTCGCGCCGGCGGAGCTGGAACAGGCCTTTGACGAGGGCATCGGGTTCGACGGCTCGGCGATCGAGGGATTCGCGCGGGTCTACGAGTCCGACATGATCGCGAAGCCGGACCCGAGCACCTTCCAGATACTGCCGTGGCGCGCGGAGGCCCCCGGAACGGCGCGGATGTTCTGCGACATCCTGATGCCGGACGGCTCGCCCTCCTACGCGGACCCGCGGTACGTCCTCAAGCGCATCCTGAACAAGACCTCCGACCTGGGCTTCACCTTCTACACCCACCCGGAGATCGAGTTCTTCCTGCTGAAGGACAAGCCGCTGGACGGCACCCGGCCCACCCCGGCCGACAACTCGGGCTACTTCGACCACACCCCGCAGAACGTCGGCATGGACTTCCGCCGCCAGGCGATCACGATGCTCGAATCCATGGGCATCTCGGTCGAGTTCAGCCACCACGAGGGTGCCCCCGGCCAGCAGGAGATCGACCTGCGCTACGCCGACGCCCTCTCGACGGCCGACAACATCATGACCTTCCGCCTGGTCATGAAGCAGGTCGCCCTGGAACAGGGCGTCCAGGCCACCTTCATGCCGAAGCCCTTCTCGGAGTACCCCGGTTCGGGCATGCACACCCACCTCTCCCTCTTCGAGGGCGACCGCAACGCCTTCTACGAGTCGGGCGCCGAGTACCAGCTCTCCAAGGTCGGCCGCTCCTTCATCGCGGGCCTGCTCAAGCACGCGGCGGAAACCGCCGCGGTGACCAACCAGTGGGTCAACTCCTACAAGCGCATCTGGGGCGGCTCCTCGCGCACCGCCGGCTCCGGCGGCGAGGCCCCCTCGTACATCTGCTGGGGCCACAACAACCGCTCGGCCCTGATCCGCGTCCCGATGTACAAGCCGGGCAAGACGGGCTCCTCCCGCGTGGAGGTCCGCTCGATCGACTCGGGCGCCAACCCGTACCTCACCTACGCCGTCCTCCTGGCCGCGGGCCTCAAGGGCATCGAGGAGGGCTACGAACTCCCGGCCGGCGCCGACGACGACGTCTGGGCCCTCTCCGACGCGGAACGCCGCGCGATGGGCATCGAACCCCTCCCGCAGAACCTCGGCGAGGCCATCGCCCTGATGGAACGCAGCGAACTGGTAGCCGAAACCCTCGGCGAGCACGTCTTCGACTTCTTCCTCCGCAACAAGAAGCAGGAGTGGGAGGAATACCGCTCGGAGGTAACGGCCTTCGAACTCCGCAAGATGATGCCGGTCCTGTAGTCCCCGGTACCCGCACCACACACGCCTCCGGGCCGCCGGTCACCGACCGGCGGCCCGGAGGTGTTTGCGGACCTCTGGGGCGGTTGCAGGCGGGGGATCCGCCGTGCCGGGCCGTTCGGCTCGGCGACCGAGTGCTTTGTGTGGGCGCCGCGGGACGAACGCGGCCCGGTGGGGGAGCCCTGAGGCATGGACGAAGGCGGGAACGGATCAGGCGGAGGGAAGTTCGCCCGGCGGGTGGCGTGGTGGGTCGGCGTGCTGGCCGGGCTCGCGGGCATCGCCGCACTCGTGGTGACCCTGACCGACAAGGATGATTTCACCGTGGCGGAATGGTCCCGCGAAGCCGGCGCGGCCTGCGACGTGCTGGAGGGGGAGGTGACGGAGAACCACCGCGTGGCGCAGGAGCTCCTCGCCAAGGTGGAACCCGACGGCCCGGGGGACAAGAGGGACCAGGTGGCGGCGGACGCCTGGACCGCCCTCGCCGGCAGCGAGCGGAAGATCACCGGGGAGATGGGCAGGATCCAGATGCCCGCCAAGCACCAGGACGACGTGCGGAACCTGCTCGACGCGATGAACGACGTCAGCGACGAGGACTACGGCATCGCCGCCGACCTCCGCCGGCTGACGTTCTCCTCGAAGAGCTTCGAGGAGTTCGCGAAGAAGCGAAACGCGTACGTGGCGCAGGTCCTCGGCCACTTGAACCTGCTCGGAGTCGCCCACTGCCTGCCGGGGGAGTGACTACGCCGGCCGTACCGCCGGATGCCAGACCGTGCGGGTGGGGGTCGGGAGGGAGGTGGCTACGTGGAGTTCGGCGTCCAGGCCCAGGACCGTCATCGTCAGGGCGCCGCCCGGTTCCTGGATGCCGGCCGGGGCGCCTGCGTAGAGCATGCGGGACTCCGTCCAGGCTGGGGGGCCGCCGAGGCCCGTGGTGCTGATGGTGCCCGAGTCGGCGCGGCCCGATATGAGGCGGCCCGCCACGCCGACCGCGCCGTAGCCGGCCCGGCCGCCGGCCTCGGTGACGCTGGAGACCGCCGGCTTCGCGGCGCCGGGCGCCGCGGTGACCATGGCGGTGCGTACGACCCCGGAGTCGGGGCGGCGGAAGTAGAGGCGGACGCCCGCCGCCTCCGGGGTGGCGGTGAGGGGGACGGTGGTGGCCGGGAGGCCGGTCGGGAAGGGGCCGGCCAGCGGGGCGCCCGGGGCGGGCTGGATCCAGGCCAGTACCGACTGGGTGGTGGCTGCGTAGACGTGGCGGCGTCCGGCGGAGTCGGTGGCCGACACCGGGTCGGACTGGAGGTCGGCGCCCCCCAGGTGCTGCCAGCCGCCGAAGGCGCCCGAGGGCTCCTGGGTGCGGGCGAGCAGGGCGCGGCGGGAGTCGCGGACGTACACCGTCAGCCGCCCGTCGGGGTCGCTGACGGCCGAGGGTGCGCTGATCGAGGAGGTGCCGGGCTCGTCGCCGGGCTCCGGGGTGCCGAGGGAGACCCACGCCCCGAACGGGCCGCCGGGCACGGACTGGGCGGCGTAGACGATCTCGCGCCGGTACTCCTGCGGCCGGTCGCCGAAGAGGGTGCGGGTGGCGAGGACGGCGACGCGCCCGTCGGGGAGGCGGGCGGTGGTCGCGCCGGGGTCGATGCCGGTGCCCGGGAGTATGGCCGGGCCCTGCCAGGCGGCGCCGGGGCCGGTGCCGGCCCCGCGGTTCCAGACGGCCATCTGGCCGTCGAGGACGGCGAAGGCGTACAGCCGGCCGGTCGTGCCCTGCACCAGCCAGGAGGAGTGGTCGCCGCGCGCGTACCGCAGTGACTGGGCCCAGTTGCGGCCGCTCGGGCTGCCGGCCACCTTGCGGTCGCCGCAACCGGAGGGCGAGCCGCAGTAGTTCTGCTTGTCGTGCCACGCGTACGTCTTCAGGAAGCCGATCTTCGTCTCGGCCGTCTGCGGGTCCAGCGTGTGCGGCAGGGTGCTGTTGTGGTAGCCGAGGTAGTTCTGCACCGTGAAGCGGGGCCGCTGCCCGACCGGGACCCGCGCGGCGTACGAGGCGGCCCCGGCCTGCGCGAACCGCGCCGCGTACATGTGGTCCTGATGGTCGGTGAGCCGCCCGGTGTCGAGGTACCGGCCCGGCGACGGGTCCTGCATGCGTATCGTCGTCGGCTTGTACTGCTCCAGGATCCCCGATATCGCCGCTATCACCTGGTCCTTGGTGTACGTGGACGGCTGCGTGACCGGGGTGCCCGCGGTGAGCTGCGGGGCGAGCGCCGGTATCCGGCCGTTCCACAGGCCGCGCAGGCTGTCCGGGGTGTCGGCGACGGGGGCGCGGGCCTCGCGCATCTGCAGCCAGACCAGGTTGATCTGCGGGTTCGCGAGGAGGACGTCGAGCTCGGCGTGGCCGCCGCCCGCGGTGGGGATGACCGTACGGCGCCACGGGCTGGTGCGGTCGCCGGTGGCCATCTGCGCGTAGGCGGAGCGTATGCCGTTCTGCCGGGCCTCCGCGTAGTGGCCGCGGTCGGCGGGCTGCTGCGGGTCCTTGGCCGCACCGCCGTTGGCCTCGTTGCGGCCGTCGGCCTCGCCGGCGGTGAGGTAGAGGGTGGTGAGCGGGGTGCCGGACGCCAGGGAGCGGCTGAGGTCCGGGTTCATGAAGAACAGGTCGTCGTCCGGGTGGGCGACGATCTGGACGACCGACCCGGCGGTGGCGCTCACCGGGACGACGGCCGAGGAGTCGGTTCCCGGGACGGCCTCGGCCGCGGTCTGCTGGCCGGAGGCGACGGCGAGCGCGCCGGTGACCCCGATGGTCAGCATCGGGACCACGGTCGCGAGGAGGAAGCGTCGGCGGGATACGGGCATCGGCTGCGCCTTGGGGTCGTTCCGGCAGGAAGAACCGGGTGAAACTGTCGGTCGGTCAGTGAGAGGTCGATCCGGGCAAGTTGGTTCACCCGTTTCGCCGATGAGTTCAGATGTGTGGAAATGGCAGCCCGCGTACGCCCCTTGTGGGCGGTTCGTACGTGTCCGCGGTCACAGGGTGGAGGGGAGGCGGGCCGCCGCCCCGCCGCGCGCACCAAAAAACGCCCCCGTGGGGGGCGTTGATGGGTGGCGCAGGTTCGGTGCAGACGCTTACCGGGCCGTCACGGCGAGCCGTTCGGCGGGCCCACCGGCTGCCACGGGGCCAGGTGTGCGTTCGGGTCGTCCGCCGACGAGGTCACGTACAGGCGTCCGTCCAGCCCCATGACCGCCAGGTCCACCGTGCTCCTGCCGTTCATCGTCGAGGAGGGCGCCCCGACGAACATCAGCGGAGACGTCGCCCACGGCCGGCCCGGGCCGAGGTCCGAGCCCAGCTGTCCGCCCGCCGCCCGCCCGGCCAGCAGGTGGCCGCTCGCCGTCACCGAGCCGAAGCCCGACAGCCCGGCCAGGTCGGTGAGTCCGCTCACCTTCAGCCCGCCCTCGCCCGTGAACAGGGCGGTACCGACCCCGCCCGAGTCCGGCTTGCGGAACCACAGCCGTACGCCCTCCTCCCGGCTCTGCGCCGTGATCGGCAGCGCCGGCGCGGGCAGTCCGGTCGCCGTGGCGGGGCCGAGCGGGGCGCCGGCCTTGGGCTGGGCCCAGCCCAGCACGCTCTTGGTGGTCGCGGCCAGGACGATGCGCCGGCCCCCGGCGTCGGTCGCGGCGACCGGGCTGCCGTGCAGGTCGGAGCCGCCGTAGGAGTCCCACGGCCCCCAGGTGCCGGTCGGCGACTGCACCCGCCCGCGCAGGGTGTACGCGCCGTCGCGCACGTAGACCGCGAGCTGCCCGGAGCCGTCGACGGCCACCGCGGGCGCGCTGATGTCGGAGGTCCAGTTCTCGTCGGAGGTCTCCGGTGTACCGAGGGCCGTCCACTCCCCGAACTCCTGGGCGCCGGGCGCCCGCTGCACGGTGTAGACGATCTCGCGCCGGTAGTCGGCGGGCCGGGCGCCGAAGGAGGTGCGGGTGCCGAAGGCGGCGATCCGGCCGTCGCCCAGGGTCACGGTGGAGATGCCCTGGTCCATGATCGTGCCGGCGGCGCCGGGGAGCAGCCGGGGGCCGCTCCAGGCGCCGAGCAGGCCGTCGCGGTGCCAGAGGGCGAGCTGCCCGTCGAGCACCTTGAACGCCCACAGTCCGTGCTCCTTGTCGGAGGTCAGCCAGGAGGTGGCGGTGCCGCGGGCGTAGTTGATGGAGGAGGTCCAGTGGTTGCCGGACGGGTGGCCGGCGACCTTCAGGTCCCCGCAGCCGGCGGCGCTGCCGCAGTGGTTCAGCCGGTCGGTCCAGGCGTAGGTGTCCAGGATGTCCAGCTTGGCCCGGGCCTCGTCCGGGCCGAGGGCGCTGGGGAGCGAGCCGTTGAAGTAGCCGAGGTAGTTCTGCACGGAGAAGTGCGGACGGTCCTTGACCTCCTTCGCGTAGGCGCCGAGCGCGACCTGGACGAAGCGGGCCCCGTAGAAGTGGTCCTGGTGGTCCGTGTAGTGCCTGTTGGCGGGGAACCGGCCGGGCGTCGGGTCCTGGGAGCGGACGGTGGTCGGCCCGTACCGCGTCAGGAGGCCGACGAGGGTCCGTACGACCTGGTCCTTGGTGTACGTGAACTGCTGCTTGACCGGGGATCCGGAGGCGATCATCGACTCCAGCCGGGGAACCTTGCCGTCCCAGAGGCCGTGCAGGCTGTCGGGCCGGTCCGCCCACACGTTGCCGGCCTCGCGCATCTGCAGCCAGACGAGGTTGACCTGCGGCTTCGCCGTGAGGACGTCCACCTCGGCGTGGCCGCCGCCCGCGGTGGGCACGACCGTGCGCCGCCAGGGGCTGTCCCGGTCGCCGGTGGCCATCTTCGCGTAGGCGGCGCGGATGCCGTTCTGGCGGGCCTCGGCGTAGGCGGGCTTGTCGGGCGGGGTGGTGGCCACCTGGGCGTCGTCCGCGTTGATCCCGTCGGCCTCGCCGGAGGTGAGGTACACCGAGGTGACGGGGTGGCCCGCCGCTATCGAATAGCGCAGGTCCGGGTTCATGAAGTAGAGGTCGTCGTCGGGGTGCGCCACGATCTGGAGCACGCGGCCGGGGTCCGCGGGGGCCGCCGGGTCGACGGCCGCGGAGGCGGCGCCCACCGCCTTGCCGTCGCCGGCGGTGTGGTGGGCGAGGGCCTCGACCGCCTCGTTGCCCCGCAGCAGCAGCATCCCCCCGGCGGCGGCCGCCGCACAGAAGCCGACGGCCTTGACGACCCGCCCCCGCCGCCTGCGGGCCACCGCCCGGGCCCGCCGCGCCCGGCGCCCGGCGGGGCCTGCGCCCCGACTGTCGGATCCGGCGGGGCCTTCGCCCCGGCTGCCGTCCCCGGCGGGGCCTTCGCCCCGGCTGCCGGAGGGGCTTTGGTCCCGGCCGGCCGAGGGGCCGCCTCCAGGGCCGCTACCAGGGCCGTCGTTCCGCCGGGCTGATGGTTCGTCGGGCGGGAGTTCGGGGTCGGACACGGGGCTCCTCCTGGCCGGTGTGCGGGGAGCGGGCCCCATTGCGGGACAAGTGTGCCAAAAATCTGACAATCAGTCCCATTGGGCATGCGGTGAGTCGAACGCCTGCTCCGGCTAGGCTCTCCCCGGGCGGAAGCGCGGACCCTGCCGGAGGCGACACCCGCCGCAGGCGGCACCCCGCGAAACCGCCCGGCCAGGGCAGAGGCAACGGCAGGCCGACGTACGCGGGAGGCGGCGGGATGACAGTCCCGGGACGCAGGAGCAGTACCTTCAGCCGGCTGGTGCGCAGCGGGTTCACCGACCCCTCGGCCGCCGCCCGGCTGCTCGACACCGATGCGCTGGCCGCCGTACGCACCGATCCGGTGCTCCTCGACGCCCTCGGGGCCACCGCCGATCCCGACCTCGCCCTCCTCGGGCTGGTCCGGATCGCCGAGGCGCAGGCCCCCGAAGAGCTGCCCGTCCTCCTGGACACCCTGGTCAGCGCCAAACCCCTGCGCGACCGGCTCCTCGGCGTCCTCGGCGCCTCCGAGGCCCTCGGCGACCACCTCGCCCGGCACCCCCGGGACTGGCAGGCCCTCGTCACCTACGAGGCGGCCGATCTGCACCCCGGGCTGCCCGAGTTCGAGCAGGGCCTGGCCGGTGCCCACGACCCCGTCGCCCTGCGCATCGCCTACCGCCGCTGCCTGCTCTCCATCGCCGCCCGCGACGTGTGCGGGACCATAGACGTGGCCCAGACCGCCGCCGAGCTCGCCGACCTGGCCACCGCCACCCTCCGCGCGGCCCTGCGCATCGCGAGCGCCGCCGCCCCCGAGGACGCGGCCGTCTGCCGGCTCGCCGTCATCGCCATGGGCAAGTGCGGCGGCAACGAGCTGAACTACGTCTCCGACGTCGACGTCATCTTCGTCGGCGACGCGGCCCCCGGCGCCGACGAGGGCAAGGCCGTCCAGGCCGCCACCCGGCTCGCCTCCCACCTCATGCGGATCTGCTCCGAGACCACCGTCGAAGGCACCATCTGGCCCGTCGACGCCAACCTCCGGCCCGAGGGCAGAAACGGTCCGCTGGTCCGCACCCTCGCCTCCCACCTCGCCTACTACCAGCGCTGGGCCAAGACCTGGGAGTTCCAGGCCCTCCTCAAGGCCCGCGCCGTCGCGGGCGACGAGACGCTCGGCGCCGAGTACATCGCCGCCATAACTCCCCTCGTCTGGCAGGCCGCCGAGCGCGAGAACTTCGTCCCCGATGTCCAGAAGATGCGCCGCCGCGTCGTCGACAACATCCCCGCCGCCCAGGTCGAGCGCGAGCTCAAGCTCGGCCCCGGAGGCCTGCGCGACGTCGAGTTCGCCGTCCAGCTGCTCCAGCTCGTGCACGGCCGATCCGACGCCACCCTGCACTCCGGCACCACCCTCGACGCGCTCACCGCCCTCGCCGCCGGCGGCTACGTCGGGCGCACCGACGCCGCCCAACTGCACGACGCGTACCGCTTCCTGCGGGCCATGGAGCACCGCATCCAGCTCTACCGGCTGCGCCGCACCCACCTCGTCCCCGAGGACGAGGCCGACCTGCGCCGCCTGGGCCGCTCGCTGGGCCTGCGCACCGAACCGGTCGCCGAACTCAACAAGGCCTGGCGCCGGCACGCCTCCGTCGTGCGCCGCCTGCACGAGAAGATCTTCTACCGGCCGCTCCTCGACGCCGTGGCCCAGCTCGCCCCCGGCGAGACCCGGCTCTCCCCGCGCGCCGCCGGCCAGCGCCTCGAAGCCCTCGGGTACGCCGATCCGGCCGCCGCCCTGCGCCACCTCGAAGCCCTGGCCTCCGGAGTCACCCGCGCCGCCGCCATCCAGCGCACCCTGCTGCCCGTGCTCCTCGGCTGGTTCGCCGACTCCGCCGACCCGGACGCCGGCCTGCTGAACTTCCGCAAGGTCTCCGACGCCCTCGGCCGGACCCCCTGGTACCTGCGCCTCCTGCGCGACGAGGGCGCCGCCGCGGAGAACCTCGCCCGGGTGCTCTCCGCCGGACGCCTCGCCCCCGACCTCCTCCTGCGCGCACCCGAGGCGGTGGCCCTCCTCGGCGACCCCGAAGGCCTGGTTCCCCGTACCCACGAGGCCCTGGAACAGGAGGTGCTGGCCGCCGTCGGCCGCGCCGAGAACCCGGAAGCGGCGGTGGCCGCCGCCCGCGGAGTACGCCGCCGCGAGCTGTTCCGCACCACCGCCGCCGACATCATCGGCTCCTACGGTACGGAGGACAGCCCGGCCGAGGAGGACCACGGAGCCCTGGTCGACCGGGTCGGCCGCGCCGTCTCCGAACTCACCGCCGCCACCGTCGCCGGAGCCCTGCGCGCCGCCGTCCAGGGCCACTGGGGCGACACCCTGCCCACCCGCTTCGCGGTCATCGGCGTCGGCCGCTTCGGCGGTCACGAGCTCGGCTACGGGTCCGACGCCGACGTGCTGTTCGTCCACGAGCCGCGCGAGGGCGTCGACGAACAGGAGGCCGCCAAGGCCGCCCACAACGTCATCGCCGAGATGCGCAGGCTCCTCCAGCTCCCGACCGCGGACCCGCCGCTGCTCATCGACGCGGACCTGCGGCCCGAAGGCCGCTCCGGCCCCCTGGTCCGCACCCTGCCCTCCTACGCCGCCTACTACCGGCGCTGGGCCCTGACCTGGGAGTCCCAGGCCCTGCTGCGCGCCGAACCGGTGGCGGGCGACCTCGAACTCGGCCGCCGCTTCATCGAGCTGATCGACCCGCTGCGCTACCCGGTGGAAGGCCTCGGCGAGGACGCCGTGCGCGAGATCCGCAGGCTGAAGGCCCGGATGGAATCCGAACGCCTGCCCAGGGGCGCCGACCCGACCCTGCACACCAAGCTGGGCCGCGGCGGCCTCAGCGACGTCGAGTGGACCGTCCAGCTGATCCAGATGCGGCACGCCTGGGCCGAACCGGGCCTGCGCACGACCCGGACCCGCGAGGCCCTGGCCGCCGCGCACGCGGCCGGACTGATCCCGACCGAGGAGGCACAGATCCTGGACGAGGCCTGGGTCCTGGCCACCCGGGTGCGCAATGCCGTGATGCTGGTCCGCGGCCGCGCGGGCGACACCTTCCCCTCGGAGGCCCGGGAACTGGCCGCGGTAGGCCGCTACCTGGGCTACGCGGAGGGCACGGTCGGCGACATGCTGGACGACTACCGCCGCATCACCCGCCGCGCGCGGGGCGTGGTGGACGAGCTGTTCTACGCGGGGTAGCCGGACGCGGTCGGGCGTGCGCGGGCGTGCGCTACACGCCCACCGGAACGTCAACTGCCAGGTGTAACAGCCCTGTTGCTCATGTCACGTTTCGCCGCCCTCCGGCCAGGGGATTCGGCCCCCTCGGAGCGGGCTGAAACCGTAGCGGAATCCCATGGATCACCCGATTTCCACCCATCTCGCATAGCGGGATTCCGTAGAGCGCGTGAACGGCGATCCGTAGCGTCCCTGATACCAGAGCCCACGCCCGGAGCGGAATTGAATCACCCGTTTCGTCGCCATTGGCGCCTCGGTGGGTGTGGGGTTCCATGCACGTCCATGGGAAGCACGGGGGAGAGTCAAGATGAAGGTACTTGTGGTCAGCCCGCCGAATTCCAACACCGTTCTGGACGGTGTTTCCTGCACGGTCACCCGGCCCGAGGAGCACACCGACTGGTCCGATTTCCCCAACCTCGGGATCCTCACCCTGGCCTCCGCGCTGCGATCCGTCCCCGGCGTCGATCCGGTGTACATCGACGGGACCGTGATGCCCTGGCCGGAAGTGCTCGCCTACGTCGAGGACAACGCCGGCGACATCCTCGCGCTGTGCGTCAGCGCGCTCACCGCCACCTATGAGGCCGGACTGCACTTATGCGCCGCCGCCAAGCGCGTGAACAGCCGGATCGTCACGATCGTGGGCAACGACCACGTGACGGCGCTTCCCCGCGAGTGCCTGTCCTCGCAACGAGGGGTGATCGACTACGCGTTCATCGGGAACGAGGTCGTCGGCAGCCTCGTCGATCTCATAGCCACCCTCGGCAGCGGCGGTGCGGTGGCGGGTGGCGTCTATCCCGGCCTCGCCAGTTTCGACGGTACGGACATGACGGTGCAGCCGCAGCGGAGCGAGCCCGTCTACACCCGGATCGACTACTCGCTGATCGACGCCGTCTTCGATCACTCGTCTTTGTACGACGGCAATTTCGGCAACCGGGTCGTGCCGACCTTCGAGCACTTGACGGGCCGCAGGGTGACCGCGGGAATGCCCGTCGAGATCGGCCGGGGCTGCATCAAGTTCGCCCGGAACGACGCCTGTTCCTTCTGCTCGATCCAGTTCGGCGGCATGTGGCGCAACTCCGTCCCCGACGGGGAATCGGCGTGGGAAGTGATCCGCGCGGCGCACGCGTCCGGCTACGACTACCTCTACCTGACCGCCGACGAACTGCCCCTCACCTTCGGCAGGCTGCTGCGGGAGATGGTCGCCTCACCGCCCGGATGGTGGGCGGACCTCTCCGAAGACGACCGCCCCGTGATGGTGGGCTACGCCCGGGCGGACGGCCTGTCCGACGAGCGGCACGCCGCCAACCTGCGTGCGCTCGGCGTACGTCAGCTCATGGTCGGGCTCGACGCGGGGACCCCGGTCTCCCTGCAGGCGATGCGCAAACCCCTGGTGTCGATCCGCGAGAACGACTCCCGGTTCCGCGCCGAGAAGATGTTCGACCACAACGTGAAGGCGCTCCAGTCGGCCAAGAACAACGGCCTCCTCCTCAAAGTCGGCTTCGTCATCGGTCATCTGGGCATGGACGTCGCGCTGATGCGGGAGAACATCGACTCCATGAAGGCGCTGCTGGCCTCCGGGGCCGGCGCCATCGCCTCCCTCGACGTCGAAGTGCTGTCCCCCGAGCCGGGATCCCTGGACTTCAAGATGCTGCTCGACCCGGTGCTGGCCCGCGCGAACGCCGACGAGCTCGAACTGTCGATGCCCAGCCGGCAGGAGCACGAGCTGCGTGCCAGGAAGTGGCGGGGCAAGGACATCATCGACAGGGAGGAGGCGATGGCGGACTACGTGGAGTCGGTGATGCCGGGCCTCACCCTGGACGACCTCGCCGGGGCCAGGGCCGAAGTGCGCGACTACGGAAAACAGCTCGGCGTCACCGTCGGCGGCTGACGGCAGAGGCGCCCCGGCGATGACTCTCACCCTGCTGACGGGATTCGCAGGACTCTGCCTGATCCTGGCGATCACGCCGGGGCCGGACACATTCCTGATCCTCAGGTACAGCCTCTCCGGAGCCCGCTACGGCGTCGCCGCCGCGTTCGGATCGGGCATCGGCTCGCTGTTGTGGGCCGCGATCGTGGCGCTCGGCCTGGGCGCCGTCCTCGAAAGGTCGGCATCCGCCTTCTTCGTGGTCAAGGTGATCGGCGGCCTGTACCTGCTCTACCTCGGAGTCACCGGATTCATCGAGTTCGTCCGCGGCGACGAGGTCTCCGCCGCCGCTCCGCCACGAGACGGCCCACCGCCGCCACGAGACGGCCCACCGCCTCCACGCGGCACCCGGGCGGCCCTGAACTCCGGACTGTTCTCGTGCATGTTGAATCCGAAGGTGGGGCTGTTCTTCCTCGCCGTCGTACCGCAGTTCCTGCCCGCCGACGCCGTCGGCTTCGGCTCGATCATGGTCCTCGGCATCATCGACGGCGTGGTCGCGGTCGGCTGGCTGGTGCTCCTGGCCAAGGTGGCGGCCAAGGCGGTCGGATGGCTGCAGAAGCCGAAGGTCACCCGCACGATGGGATGGATCAGCTCGGGCATCCTGGCGCTGTTGGGCGTCGGCACCCTGGTGACGGCGGGCATGTGACCTACCGTCAGCGACACCTGGTCGAGCACGCCCGCTTCCTGTGAGGCACGTCGTTGCGCCTCGCGGATTTCAGTCGGTGCTGCGTGCCGAGGCCACGGCCTCGGCGACCGTCAGGGCCATCGGGGTCGTGGGGCGGCCGATCAGGCGGGAGAGGTCGCCGGAGGTGCCGGCGAGGCGGCCGCGCTCGATGGCGAGGTCCACGTCGACCAGGATCTCGGCGAACGGCGCCGGGACGCCCGCGCCGGTGAGGACGGCCTGGTGGGCCTCGGGGGTCACCGGGTTGTACGCGATCTCCCGCCCGGTGGCCTCGGCCACCGCCGCCGCGAACTCCGCGAAGGACCAGGCCGCATCGCCGCTCAGCTCGTACGCCCGGCCGAGGTGGCCCTCCCCGGTCAGTACGGCCGCGGCCGCCGCCGCGTAGTCGGCCCGCGCCGCCGAGGCCACCCGGCCCTCGCCCGCGTTGGACAGGACGGCCCCGTGCGCGAGCACCGGCGCCAGGTTGCCCGCGTGGTTCTCGGTGTACCAGCCGTTGCGCAGGAAGGTGTACGGCAGACCGGAGGCGAGGATCAGCTCCTCGGTCGCCCGGTGCTCGGCGGCCAGCGCGAAGTCCGCCTCGGGACCGCCCAGGATGCCGGTGTACGCGAACTGCGCCACTCCGGCCTCCTTCGCCGCGTCGATCGCGGCGGCGTGCTGGGGCACCCGCTGTCCGACCTCGCTGCCGGAGATCATCAGGACCCGGTCGCCGGAGCGGAAGGCCCCGGCCAGGGTCCCGGGCACGTTGTAGTCGGCGAGGCGCAGTTCGATGCCCCGGGCGGCGAGCGGGGCGGCCTTCTCCTCGTCGCGGACGACGGCGGCGATCTCCCCGGCGGGGACGCCCCGGGCGAGCAGCTCGTCGATGACGAGACGGCCGAGGGCTCCGGTGGCTCCGGTGACGACGATGCTCATGGCGGTTCACTCCTGGTGCGGTGCTTGTTCCTGCTCCCGTTTTCCGGGCTGTGCACTCACCGTACGGCGGACACTAACCAAACGACAGTACCCACTTTGAAGTAAGGTACTGGCATGGGAGTAAGTGAGATGCGCGAGAAGTGGACCCGGGCCGAGGCGATGTGCCCGCACCGGCTCGTCCTGGAGCACGTCACCAGCCGCTGGGGCGTCCTCGTGCTGGACGCCCTGCTCGACCGCTCGTACCGCTTCAGCGAACTGCGCCGGGAGATCGGATCGGTCGCCAAGGTCAGCGAGAAGATGCTGACGCAGACCCTCCAGACGCTGGAGCGCGACGGCTTCGTACACCGCGACGCCAAGCCCGTCATCCCGCCCCGCGTCGACTACTCGCTCACCCCGCTGGGCCGCGAGGCCGCCGAGCGGGTCCGCGCCCTCGCCCACTGGACGGACCTGCGCATCGCCGACGTGGAGCAGGCCCGCGCGGCCTACGACGCGGCGAAGGAGCGGGCGGCGGCCTTGAACCGGGACCCGTCGTAGCGGGACCTCACGCCCCGATGCGCACCAGCGCGAGCGTGATGTTGTCGGGGCCCCCGGCCTCGATGGCGGCCTTCCACAGCTCGTAGGCGGCCTTGCCGTCGTCGTGCAGCCGCAGCACCTCGCCGATGGCCTCGTCGGGCACCGGGTCGGTCAGCCCGTCGGTGCACACCAGGTAGCGGTCGCCCGTGGACAGCGGGAAGGCCGCCACGTGCGGGGTGAGGACGTGCTCGGCGCGGCTCCCGCCGAGGGTCTGCGTCACGGCCGACGTGGTCCGCTGCCCCGGCGGAAGCGGCGGACTGTCGTCCACGCTGACCTGGCGCAGCCCGTCCTCGGCCACCCGGTACACCTTGCTGTCGCCGACGTTGAACGACAGCAGCGACTCCGGCATGACCAGCATCCCGGCGACGGTGGTCCCCATGGAGGTCAGCTCCGGACGGCCCTCAGTCGCGGAGTGCACCGCGCGGTTGCAGAGGTTCAGCGCGTCCTCGACCGCCTCGGCGCCGTCCAGGGTGGGGCCGAGCAGGGCGAGTTCCCGCACGACCAGCTCGCTGGCGACCTCGCCGGCCGGCTGCCCGCCGAGCCCGTCGGCGACCGCGACGACCAGCGGCCTGCCGAGGGGGAACAGCAGCGTCTGGGGGCTCCGGGTCGTGGTCCCGCACAACGTCCACGGCCCGATGACCAGACTGTCCTCGTTGTGCGCGCGGACCAGCCCGACATGGCTCAGAGCGGTCACCGCTATGTAGGCCACCACGGGCTCCCGCCTCTCCTCAAGGGCAGACGCGTCCGTTCCTCGTCGCCCCCATTGTCCCGCCGCCGGGCGGTTACTGCTCCCGAGCCCCGGGCGGGCCCGGGTCGGCCTCGGCCGCCCCGCCGCGCAGGCGCCGCGCGTACGCCAGGAAGGCCGCCAGGCCCATCTCGAAGGCGGCCTCCGCGCGGCCCGGGCCCTGGGCGGCCAGGGCCCGGGCGAGCAGCGGGGTGCCCGGGGTGGGCTCCCACATGGCGTCCGGGGCCGCGAGGTCCAGGGCCGAGCCCAGGACCAGGTTCTCCAGGCCCGTGAGCAGCGGCATCACCTGCTCCACGGCGAAGCCGGCCCGCAGCAGCAGGGCCACGGCCCGTTCGTACTGCGCGAGCACCGCGGGGGCCCGTACCGGGGTGGTCATCAGCAGCGGGATGGCCCGCGGATAGGCGGCGAAGGCGGCCCGGTACGAGCGGGCCCACGCCTCCAGCGCGCCGTCCCAGGGCTCCGGCGAGGACAGGGTGCCGCCGTCGATCCGGGCGCACACCCGCTCGCGGACCAGCTCGATCACCCCGGCCCGGCCGTCCACGTGGTGATACAGCGACCCGGTTTGCACCCCGAGCGCCCGCGCGATCTGCGGGACGCTGAACTCGCCCTGCTCCGCGAGCAGTTGCAGGGCCGCAGCGCCGATCCGCTCCCGGTCCAGCAGTGGGGTGCGTGGCCGCGCCATCGTATTTCTCCCGCCGTCAGGTCTTCCCGTACGCCAAAACCGGAGGCTACATTGCCGCAAACCGAAAGCCTTTAGGTTTTCGGCTTCCCGCCGCCTGCCGTTCGCAGAAGGGTGCTCCCGCATGCCCGAAACAGCCGAGCCGCCGAGAACGAGTACCGACCTGCGCCGCGGCGCGCTCGGTACCGCCGACATCTCCTTCTTCGTCGTCTCCGCCGCCGCTCCGCTCACCGTCATGGCCGGCGTCGCCCCCGTGGCGATCCTGCTCGGCGGCATCGGCGCCCCCGCCGGCTACCTCCTCGCCGGCCTCACCCTCGCGGTCTTCGCCGTCGGCTTCACCACCATGAGCCGCCACGTCCGGGGCGCCGGCGCCTTCTACGCCTACATCGCCCGCGGCCTCGGCAAGCGCGTCGGCATCGGCGCCGCCCTGCTCGCCCTCATCGGCTACAACGGCATGGAGATCGGCGTCTACGGGCTCCTCGGCACCACCGCCGCCGACACCGGGCACGCCCTCGCCGGCCTCGACGTCCCCTGGCTGCCCGTCTCCCTCGCCGGCCTCCTCCTCGTCTGGTACGGCGGCTTCCGCTCCATCGACTTCGGCGCCAAGCTGCTCGGCGTCCTGCTCGTCGCCGAGACCGGAATACTCGTCCTGCTCGCGGGCGGCGTGCTCATCGAGGGCGGCGCCCACGGACTCTCGGCCGGCTCCTTCGCCCCCGGCGCGGTCCTCGTCCCCGGCACCGCGGCGGTCCTGGCCTTCGCCTTCGCCGCGTTCACCGGCTTCGAGTCCACCGTCATCTACCGCCGCGAGGCCCGCGACCCCGACCGGACCATCCCGCGCGCCACCTACATCGCCGTCGCCTTCCTCGGCCTCTTCTACGCCTTCATCGTCTGGACCGTCATCCAGGCCTTCGGCTCGGCCGAAGTCATCACCGCCGCCGCCGACGACCCCGCCGGCCTCTTCTTCACCGCCATCACCACCTACGTGGGCCCCTGGGCGGCCGACCTGATGCACGTCTTCATCGTCACCAGCGTCATCGCCTCCCTCCTCGCCTTCCACAACGCCATCAACCGGTACGCGCTGGCCCTCTCCGAGGAAGGCGTCCTGCCCGGCGCCCTCGGCCGCATCCACTCGCGCCACGGCTCCCCGTACGTCGCCGGCGCGGCCCAGACCGCCCTCGGCGCCGTCATCGTCCTCGGTTTCGCCCTCGCCGGAGCCGACCCGTACCAGCAGCTCCTGCTCTGGGTGAACACCCCCGGCATGATCGGCCTCATGGCCCTGATGCTGCTCGCCGCCATCGCCGTACCCGTCTACTTCCGCCGCGTCCGCCACGACGAGGGGCCCTGGCGGACCCTGATCGCGCCCGTCACCGCCGCCGTGCTGCTGGCCGTCGCGATCTGCCTGGTCGTCTCCAAGGTGGCCCTCTTCACCATGGCCTCCACCACCGTCAACACCCTCCTCGTGGCCCTCGTACCCGCCGTCTTCCTCGCCGGGCTCGCCCTCGCGCAGCACCTGAAGACCCGCCGCCCCGAGGTCTACGCCCGATTCGCCGAAGAGCCGGCAGCAGGCGTAGAAGCTGTAGAAGCCGCCACCGGAACCACCGGAACCACCGAAGCCCCCCAAGGAGCAGAGCCGTGCCCGCTGCCGACACCGTCCTCACCGGAGCCCGCGTCCGCACCCTCGACCCCGCCCGCCCCGAGGCCCGCGCGGTAGCCGTCCTCGGCGGCGAGATCGTCGCCGTCGGAGCCGAGGCCGACGTCCGCGACTGGCGCGGACCCGGCACCGAGACCGTCGACCTCGGCGGCGCCACCCTCACCCCCGGCCTCACCGACGCCCACAGCCACCCCGTCTGGGGCATCGAGATGGCAGAAGGCACCGACCTCTCCGCCGTCACCGACCTCGACCAGCTCCGCGCCGCCCTGCGCACCGCCGACCGGGGCCCCGGCGGCTGGATCACCGGCTTCGGCCTCGACCACAACGCCTTCGGCGGCCGCCCCGTCGACAAGGCCCTGATCGAGGAGGCCCTCGCCGGAGCCCCCGCCTTCCTGCGGCTCTACGACGGGCACTCCGCGCTCGCCTCCACCGCGGCCCTGGCCGCCGCCGGGATCACCGGCCCGCGCGCCTTCGCCCAGCGCTCCGAGATCGTCTGCGACCCCGACGGGCGGCCCACCGGCCACCTCGTCGAGCACGCCGCGATGGACCTGGTCGGCTCGCTCGCGCCGAAGCCCACGTACACCGAGCGCCGGGAACGCCTCACCGGGCTGCTCTCCGCCATGGCCGCCACCGGCCTGACCGGGGCCCACGTGATGGACCTCGGCGACGGGGACGTACCCGCCCTGCTCGCGACCGCCGAGTACGAGGGCGACCTCCCGCTGCGGCTGAACCTCTCGCCCTGGTGCATGCCCGGAGCCACCGACGAGGACCTGGGGGAGCTGATCGAGCTCCAGCGGCTCGCCGGCCGCCACTGGAAGGTCGGCGGGGTCAAGTTCTTCATGGACGGCACCGTCGAGGGCGGCACCGCCTGGCTGGAGCACGCCGACTGCCACGGCCGGGGCACCGACGCCTTCTGGCCCGACCCGCAGGCCTACGCCGAGGCCGTACGGGTCCTCGACGCGGCCGGGGTGCGCACCGCGACCCACGCCATCGGCGACGCGGCGGTCCGGCACGTCCTGGACACCGTGGAGTCACTGGGCCTGCGGGGCCGGATGCGGCACCGGATCGAGCACATCGAGACGGTCCCGGACGGCCAGCTGAAGCGGTTCGCGGAGCTCGGGGTGATCGCCTCGATGCAGCCGCCGCACACCGCGTACACCCGGGCCGACCACAGCGACGAATGGTCCAAGCGGCTGGGGGAGGAGCGGGCCGGCCGCGCCTGGCGCTGCCGGGACCTGCGCGAGGCCGGCGCGGTGCTCGCCCTGGGCTCGGACTGGCCCATCGCCCACTACGACGCCCGCCAGGTCCTGGCCACCGCCCGCAGCCCGCGCGGCGCGGCCTCGGCCGGTACGGGCGCCTGGACCGGGGCGGCCCTGAGCGGGCTGATGGCCCTGGAGGGCATGACCTCGCACGCCGCGCTGGCGGCCGGGGAGGAAGCGGTGGCGGGGCGGATCGCGCCCGGCTACCGGGCCGACCTGACCGCCTTCGGCCTGGACCCCGTGGACGCCCCGGCGGACGAGCTGACCGGGGCGCCGGTCCGGCTCACCATGTCGGGAGGCCGGATCACCCACCGGGAGGGGTGAGAGGGGCCGCGGCTCAGCGCTGGAAGCGGGCCAGGGCCGGATGGTTCAGGAGGGCCGCCGTCACCGGGTGGCGGCCGGTTTCCTCGGGGCGGCGCGGCAGCCGGTGCGGGAGGGACCCGTACCAGGCACGGGAGACCGCGTACCCGAAGGCCAGGCAGAGCATGCCGCCGACGGCGTCGAGCCAGAAGTGGTTGGCGGTGGACACGATCACGATCAGTGTCGCCGTCGGGTAGAGCAGGCCCAGGATCCGGGCCCAGGGGGCGGAGGCGACCGCGAAGATCGTCAGCCCGCACCAGAGCGACCACCCTATGTGCATGGACGGCATGGCCGCGTACTGGTTCGACATGTGCTTGAGGTTGCCCGAGGCCATGGAGCCCCAGGTGTGGTGGACCAGCACGGTGTCGACGAAGTGCTGCCCGTTCATCAGCCGGGGCGGCGCGAGCGGATAGAAGAAGTAGCCGACCAGGGCCACGCCCGTGGTGGCGAAGAGGACGAGCCGCGTCGCCGCGTAACGCCCCGGATGAAAGCGGTAGATCCAGACGAGCACGCCGATGGTCATCACGAAGTGGAGGGTGGCGTAGTAGTAGTTCATGCCCACCACGAGCCAGGTCACCGAATTGACGGCGTGGTTGATCCGCTCCTCGACGGCGATGCCGAGGGACTGCTCCACCTTCCAGATCCAGTCGGCGTTCGCGAGCGCGGCCGCCTTCTGCTCGGGCACGGCGTTGCGGATCAGCGAGTAGGTCCAGTAGCTGACCGCGATCAGCAGGACCTCGAACCAGATCCGGGGTCGCCGGGGGGCGCGCAGCCTGGAGAGCAGTGCACGCCCGGACGACTCCGGGCGGTCCTGGCTCTCGGTCACGGGGGGTGACGAGACGTCCGTCCGGGTATCCAGTGTCTTCACGCTCGCTTCACCCATAGGAAAAGAGTCTGCCAGATGGGGGACTCGCCTCCGATCATCCCTTGGGACGGTCTTGCGCGCAGCCTCTCCACCTCCCGGACGACCGGAGGCCATACGTCCCTAGGGGAAACGGCAGGGGCGCCCGTCAGGGGCGTGCGGGTCCGCGGCCCTGCTGGGGGCCCGACGCGGTCGAGCCGCGGACCACCAGCTCGGGCAGGAACACGAACTCGCTGTGCGGGGCCGGCGTACCGCCGATCTCCTCCAGCAGGGTCCGTACCGCGGCCTGGCCCATCGCCTGCACGGGCTGGCGGATGGTGGTCAGCGGCGGATCCGTGAACGCTATGAGCGGGGAGTCGTCGAAGCCGACCACCGACACGTCCTGCGGGACCTTCAGGCCCTGCTGCCGGGCCGCCCGGATCGCGCCGAGCGCCATCATGTCGCTCGCGCACACCACCGCCGTGCAGCCGCGCGCGATCAGCGCCGCCGCGGCGGCCTGCCCGCCCTCCAGCGTGTAGAGGGAGTGCTGGATCAGCTCCTCGACCTCGTCCTCGCCGAGTCCGAGCCGCTCCTTCATGCCGAGGCGGAAGCCCTCGATCTTGCGGAGCACCGGCACGAACCGCTTGGGTCCCACGGCCAGCCCGATCCGGGTGTGCCCGAGCGCCGTCAGGTGGGTCACCGCGAGCTGCATCGCGGCCCGGTCGTCGGGGGAGACGAAGGGGGCCTGCACCTTGTCGGAGAAGCCGTTGATCAGGACGTACGGGACGCCCTGCCCGCGGAGTTGGTCGTAGCGGCCCATGTCGGCCGTGGTGTCCGCGTGCAGCCCGGAGACGAAGATGATCCCGGAGACCCCGCGGTCGACCAGCATCTCCGTCAGCTCGTCCTCCGTGGACCCGCCGGGCGTCTGCGTGGCCAGCACCGGGGTGTAGCCCTGGCGGGTCAGCGCCTGGCCGATGACCTGGGCGAGCGCAGGGAAGATGGGGTTGTCGAGCTCGGGCGTTATCAGGCCGACGAGTCCCGCGCTGCGCTGGCGCAGCCGTACGGGGCGTTCGTAGCCGAGCACGTCGAGGGCGGCCAGCACGGATTCACGGGTGCCTGCGGCCACACCGGGCTTGCCGTTGAGCACGCGGCTGACTGTGGCTTCGCTGACCCCCGCCTGGGCTGCGATGTCGGCTAGCCGTGCGGTCACGGGATTGGACTGTACCGGTCGCACGTTCACCATGACCACCACGTGCACGAATCCGGGGGAAGCCGGACGGTTCGGCCGTCCGTCTCCACCGGGGCGCTGGACAGGACGGGACGCCCGGGCGAGGGCAGTTCGAGCGGGACCGGGCGGGTGTTGAGCGTGCACGCGAAGCCCGGACGGGTGAAGAGCAGCACCCCCTCGGGCGCGGGCAGCCACTGCATGCCGGCGGCCCCGGCCTCCTCGGCCCCGGCCCCGGCCTCCTCGGCCCCGGCCGCCGTCCCCGCCTCCGGCGCCCCGAGTCCCGGCATCGCGCGGCGCAGTTCCAGCGCGGCGCGGTAGAGCTCCAGGGTGGAGTGGGGGTCACCGGTCTGCGCGGCGACGCTGAGCCCGCCCCAGCCGGCCGGCTGCGGGAGCCAGCTCCCGGCCGGCCCGAAATCGTACGGCGGCTCCTGCCCGGACCACGGGATCGGTACGCGGCAGCCGTCGCGCAGCCCCTCCTGCCCGGCGCTCCGGGCGAAGGCCGGGTCCTGGCGGACGGAGTCCGGGAGGTCGGTCACCTCGGGCAGGCCGAGCTCCTCGCCCTGGTAGACGTACGCCGATCCGGGCAGCGCCAGCATCAGCAGCGCGGCCGCCCGCGCCCGGGCGAGGCTGCCGTAGCGGGTGCGGTGCCGCACGACGTCGTGGTTGGACAGCACCCAGGTCGTCGGGGCCCCGACGGAGGCGGTGGCGGCGAGGGACTCGTCGATGACGGTGCGCAGCGCGACGGTGTCCCACGGGCAGTTCAGGAAGCGGAAGTTGAAGGCCTGGTGCAGTTCGTCGGGGCGGACGTACAGCGCGAGCCGCTCGGAGGTGGGCGCCCAGGCCTCGGCGACCCCGATGCGCGGGACCTCGTAGGAATCGAGCAGCCGCCGCCAGGAGCGGTGGATCGCGTGGACCCCGTCCTGGTCGAAGAAGGGGAGCGGCTCGATGCCGATGAGGGTGGCCTGCGCGCCGCGGCCGATGTCCGGCAGACCGGGGGCCTTGACCATGCCGTGGGCCACGTCCACCCGGAACCCGTCGACGCCGAGGTCGAGCCAGAACCGCAGGACGGCGGAGAACTCCTCGGCGACCTCCGGGTTCTCCCAGTTCAGGTCGGGCTGCTCGGGGGCGAAGAGGTGCAGGTACCAGGCGCCGTCCGGGGTACGGCTCCAGGCGGGCCCGCCGAAGACCGACTCCCAGTCGTTGGGCGGGAGCTCCCCGGCGGGGCCCCGGCCGGGGCGGAAGTGGTAGCGCTCGCGGGCTCCCGGCTCCCCGGCCAGCGCCGCCCGGAACCAGGCGTGCTGCTCGGAGGTGTGGTTCGGGACCACGTCCACGATGACGCGCAGCCCCAGCGCGTGCGCGGCGCGGATGAGGTCGTCGGCGTCGGAGAGGTCCCCGAAGAGCGGGTCGACGGCCCGGTAGTCGGCGACGTCGTAGCCGCCGTCCGCCTGGGGGGAGACGTAGAAGGGGGTCAGCCACACCGCGTCCACCCCGAGCCGGGCCAGGTGGGGCAGCCGTTCGCGGACCCCGCGCAGGTCGCCGATCCCGTCGCCGTCGCTGTCCGCGAAGGAGCGGACGTACACCTGGTAGATGACGGCATCGCGCCACCAGCCGCCGCCCGCGGTGGCATTGCTGGAAGCGCTTGCAAGCCGGGAAGCGGTCAACTCGTGGGTCATATCGGGTCAACGCGCGTACGCACCCCCTGGTTGCGGGCCCGGACAGTCGAAGAGGGTTCGAACTAACAGCAAGCTGCGGCAACCGTCCGGACACACGGATGTAACGATCACCGCTTCTTGCAGAAAGTTCCCGCAAGGTCTTTCGGTCGGCTTTCAGGCTTGTTACGTTCTCGGCAACTCGGGACCGCGAGGCGCGGCCGGGATCATCGAAGGAGTTCATATGCGGCGTGGCATAGCGGCCACCGCGCTGGTCGCGGCTCTGGCGCTCGCGGCGACGGCTTGCGGCGGTGACACCAAGGACGGCAACGGCAACGGCGGCGCCAAGGCCGACGGGGAGCTCTCCGGCACGGTCACGTGGTGGGACACCTCGAACGACGCCGAGAAGGCGTCCTTCCAGAAGCTCGCCGAGGCGTTCACCGCCAAGCACCCCAAGGTGACCGTCAAGTACGTCAACGTCCCCTACGGCGACGCCCAGAACAAGGTCAAGAACGCCTTCAGCAGCGGCTCCGAGGCCCCCGACGTGATCCGCGCCGACGTGGGCTGGGTCGCCGACTTCGCCTCCCTCGGCTACCTCGCCGAGGTTCCGGCCGAGACGGCCAAGAAGATCGACACCGAGTTCCTGCCCCAGGCCGCGGCCAGCGGCAAGTACGAGGGCAAGACCTACGGCGTCCCGCAGGTCATCGACACCATGGGCCTCTTCTACAACAAGAAGATGCTCGCCGACGCCGGCGTCGAGCCCCCCAAGACGCTGGAAGAGGTGAAGACCGCCGCCGCGGCCATCAAGGCCAAGACCGGCAAGGCCGGTCTCTACCTGCGCGGCGACGACTCCTACTGGTTCCTCCCCCTCATCTACGGAGAGGGCGGCGACCTCGTCGACGCGAAGACCAAGACGGTCACCGTCGACAACGCGGCCGGTGTCAAGGCCTTCAAGGCCGCCCGCGACCTGGTCTCCTCCGGTGCGGCGATCACCAACGCCACCGACGGCTGGACCAACATGCAGACCGCCTTCAAGACGGGCGAGGCCGCGATGATGATCAACGGCCCCTGGGCCGTGGCCGACACCTACGCGGGCGACCAGTTCAAGGACAAGACCAACCTCGGCATCGCCGCGGTCCCGGCCGGCTCCGTCAAGGCGGGCGCCCCGCAGGGCGGCCACGACCTCGCCGTGTACGCGGGCTCCAAGAACATCGCCGCCGCGAACGCCTTCGTCGACTACATGACCTCGCAGGAGGTGCAGGTCCAGTCCGCCAAGGAGCTGAGCCTGCTCCCGACCCGGACGGCCGCCTACGAGCAGCCCGACGTCAAGTCCAGCGAGATGGTGCAGTTCTTCAAGCCGGCCGTGGACAAGGCCGTCGAGCGCGCCTGGATCCCGGAGAACGGATCCCTCTTCGAGCCGCTGAAGGTCGAATACACCAAGGCGATCACCGGGGCCTCGAGCCCGGAGGACGCGGCCAAGGCGGCCGGCGCCGAATTCCGCAAGATCCTCAAGGGTTGGAAGTAGCGAAAAGATGGCTGCTCACACCAGCCAGTCGGTGGCGAAGGCCGCGGGCGGCGAGACCGGTCCTGACGCCGGTTCCGCCGCCCGCGGCCGGAGCCGCAGGACTGACGGCAACGCCGGCGGACGCAACCGCCCCGGACTGAAGCGGGCCCTGGCCACCCACTGGTACGCCTGGGCCATGATCACCCCCGTGGTGCTCGTGCTCGGCGTGATCATCGGCTGGCCGCTCGTCCGCGGGGTCTACCTGTCGCTGACCGACGCCACCGAGCGCAACGTCGGCCGCACCATCGGCGCCAACCACATCGAAGCCACGTACCAGTTCATCGGCCTCGACAACTACGCCGAGGTCCTCGCCGACCCGGTGTTCCTGCAGCGGCTGGTGTGGACGGTGACGTGGACCGTCGCCTGCGTGTCGGTCACCTTCGCGCTGGGCCTGGGCCTCGCCACCGTGCTCAACCGCGAGTTCAAGGGACGCGCCGCCTACCGGATGGCGCTCATCCTGCCCTGGGCCGTCCCCGGATTCGTCTCCGTCTTCGCCTGGCGGTTCCTCTTCAACCGCGACAACGGCATCCTCAACAAGATCCTCGAAGGCGGCGGCATCTCCGCCGTCCCGTGGCTCGACGACCCGACCTGGGCCAAGATCGCCGTCATCGCCGTCAACGTCTGGCTCGGCGTCCCCTTCATGATGGTCGCCCTGCTCGGCGGCATGCAGTCCATCCCCGGCGAGCTCTACGAGGCTGCCGAGATGGACGGGGCGAGCCCCTGGCAGCGGTTCCGCCACATCACCCTGCCGGGGCTGCGGACGGTCAGCATGACCGTGATCCTGCTCTCCACCATCTGGACCTTCAACATGTTCCCGGTGATCTTCCTGCTCACCCGGGGCGGACCCGGGGACAGCACCGAGATCCTGGTGACCCAGGCCTTCCGCGAGGCGTTCGTGACCAGCCCGCGCGACTTCGCCGTCTCGGCGACCTGGGGCGTACTGATCCTCCTGCTGCTCATGATCTTCGCGCTGGTCTACCGGCGCTCGCTGCGCAAGCAGGGAGAGGTGTGGTGACGACCGTGACTACCGACTCCGCGCGTTCCGCGCGTTCCGCGGCCGCCTCGCGTGCGGACTCCGCCTCGCCCGGGAGTTCCCCCCGTCCGCGCGGCAAGCGCTCCGCGCTCGCCTCCGCCGGACTGCACGGCACCCTGGCCGTCGCCGCCGTGATCGCCGTCTTCCCGGTGCTGTGGATCCTGCTGACCTCGCTCAAGCCCGCGAAGCACGCCATCTCCACGGACTTCGTCAAGGAACCCACCCTCGACAACTACCGCTACCTGGTGGAGTCGACCTCCTTCCTCACCTGGTTCGGCAACTCCGTCCTGGTCGCCGGCATCACCACCGTCCTCGGGGTGTTCATCGCCGCCACCACCGGATACGCCGTCAGCCGCTTCAAGTTCCCCGGAATGAAGCCGCTGATGTGGACCCTGCTCATCACGCAGATGTTCCCGATGGCCATCCTCATCGTCCCCCTCTACAACCTCATGGGAGACCTGGGGCTGCTGAACCAGCCGCTCGGGCTGGTCATCACGTACCTCACCATCGCCGTGCCGTTCTGCGCCTGGATGATGAAGGGCTTCTTCGACACCATCCCGGTCGAGATCGACGAATCGGGACGGGTGGACGGGCTCAACCCCTTCGGGACCTTCTGGCGCCTCATCCTGCCGCTGGCCAAGCCCGGGCTCGCCGTCACCGGGTTCTACGCCTTCATCACCGCATGGGGCGAAGTCGCGTACGCCTCCGCCTTCATGGTCGGGGACGAACACCTCACCCTGGCCGGCGGGCTGCAGACCTTCGTCACCCAGTACACCTCCAACTGGGGTGCGATGAGCGCCGCTTCCATCCTCATCGCCATCCCCGCGGCCTTCTTCTTCCTCTTCGCCCAGCGTCACCTCGTCGCCGGGATGACGGCGGGCGCGACCAAGGGCTGACCACCCCGCGCCCCGCCCCGTACCCACCGGCCCGACCTCTTCAAGGACGACATGACCCAGCACCTCGCCGCCGAACCCTCGCTGGACGGCCTCCCCACCTCCGCCGGCACCCTGCCCGGCTGGTGGAGAGAAGCGGTGATCTACCAGGTCTATCCGCGCAGTTTCGCCGACTCCAACGGAGACGGCATGGGGGACCTCGAAGGCATCCGCAGCCGACTGCCCTACCTCAAGGAACTCGGCGTCGACGCCGTGTGGCTCAGCCCCTTCTACGCCTCCCCGCAGGCCGACGCCGGCTACGACGTAGCCGACTACCGGGCCATCGACCCCATGTTCGGCAGCCTCCACGACGCCGACGCCGTGATCCGCGAAGCGCACGGGCTGGGCCTGCGCATCATCGTGGACCTGGTGCCCAACCACTGCTCCGACCAGCACGAATGGTTCAAGCAGGCACTGAGGGAGGGGCCCGGTACGCCGCTGCGCGACCGCTTCCACTTCCGCCCGGGGCGGGGCGCGGACGGGGCGGAGCCCCCGAACGACTGGGAGTCCATCTTCGGCGGACCCGCCTGGACCCGGGTCGCCGACGGCGAGTGGTACCTGCACCTCTTCGCCCCGGAACAGCCCGACTTCAACTGGGAACACCCGGCCGTCCAGGACGAGTTCCGCTCGATCCTGCGGTTCTGGCTCGACCTCGGCGCCGACGGCTTCCGCATCGACGTGGCCCACGGCCTGGTCAAGGCGCCCGGCCTGCCCGACCTGGGGCGGGGAGAGCAGCTGAAACTGCTCGGCAACCAGGTGCTGCCCTTCTTCGACCAGGACGGGGTCCACGAGATCTACCGCTCCTGGCGGAAGGTGCTGGACGAGTACGCCGGCGACCGCATCGGCGTGGCCGAGGCCTGGACGCCCAGCGCCGACCGGACGGCCCTGTACCTGCGGCCCGACGAACTGCACCAGGCCTTCAACTTCCACTACCTGAACACCGGATGGGACGCACCGGCACTGCGCGCCACCATCGACGAGTCGCTCGACGCGATGCGCCCGGTGGGGGCGCCGACCACGTGGGTGCTGTCCAACCACGACGTGGTGCGGCATGTCACCAGGTACGGGGGAGGGGCGGAAGGCATCGCCCGGGCGCGGGCGGCGGCGCTGCTGATGCTGGCGCTGCCCGGATCGGCGTACGTCTACCAGGGCGAGGAGCTCGGCCTGCCGGAGGTGACCGACCTCCCGGACTCCGTCCGCCAGGACCCCGCCTTCGCCCGCGGCGCCGGGCAGGACGGGCTGCGCGACGGCTGCCGCGTACCGATCCCGTGGTCGGGCACCGAGGCCCCGTACGGCTTCGGCGACGGCGGCAGCTGGCTGCCGCAGCCGGCCGCCTGGGCGGGCCTGAGCGTGGCCGCGCAGACCGGGGACCCGGCCTCCACCCTGGAGCTCTACCGGTCCGCGCTGCGGCTGCGCCGCTCGCACCCCGAGCTGGGCGCCGGCGACGGGGTGGAGTGGCTGGAGGCCCCGGCGGGCGTCCTGGCCTTCCGCCGGGGGGACTTCACCTGCACGGTCAACACCACGGCCGAGCCGGTACGGATGCCCGCGCCGGGCACCGTACTCCTGGCGAGCGGGCCCCTGCCCGACCCGTCGGAACTGCCGGCCGACACGGCGGTGTGGTGGCGGGGATGACCTCCCCGCTGCGGCTGACGGACATCGCCGCGCAGGCCGCGGTCAGCGAGGCGACCGTCAGCCGCGTGCTCAACGGCAAGGCGGGCGTGGCGTCCGGCACCCGGCACAAGGTGCTGGCCGCCATGGACCTGCTGGGCTACGAACGCCCGGTCCGGCTGCGCCGGCGCAGCAACGGGTTGGTGGGGCTGCTGACCCCGGAGCTCACCAATCCCATCTTCCCGGCCTTCGCCCAGGTCATCGAGCAGACCCTGGCGGGCCACGGCTACACCCCCGTGCTGTGCACGCAGACCCCGGGCGGGGCCACCGAGGACGAGCTGGTGGAGCAGCTGGAGGAGCGCGGGGTGACGGGGATCGTGTTCCTGTCGGGCCTGCACGCGGACTCCTCCGCCGACCCCTCGCGCTACCAGCGGCTCGCGGCGCGGGGGGTCCCCTTCGTCCTGATCAACGGCTTCAACGAGCAGGTCCAGGCCCCCTTCATCTCCCCGGACGACCGTGCGGCGGCGGACATGGCGGTCCGCCACCTGGAGGACCTCGGCCACCGGCGCATCGGCCTCGCGATAGGGCCGACGCGCTACGTGCCGTCGGCGCGGAAGGAAGCCGGCTTCGTCGCCGCCCTTCCTGCGGCGGCGGCCGAAGGCCTCATCCAGCGCACCCTGTTCACCGTCGAGGGCGGCCACGCCGCGGGCGGAGCCCTGATCGACCGTGGCTGTACGGGCATTGTGTGCGGCAGCGACCCGATGGCCCTGGGCGTCATACGTGCGGCCCGCGAGCGCGGCCTGCGCGTCCCCGAGGACATCTCGGTGGTCGGCTTCGACGACTCCCCGCTGATCGCCTTCACGGACCCCCCACTGACCACGGTCCGCCAGCCGGTCCGCGCCATGGCCACGGCAGCGGTGGGCGCCCTCCTGGAGGCGGTGGCCGGGACCCCGGTCCAGCGGACGGAGTACGTGTTCCAACCGGAGCTGGTGGTCCGGGGGTCGACGGGGCAGGGGCCTGGGGGGTAGGGGTTGGGGTTACGGGGCTTCGCGGGGGCGGGGCTTCTTCCCCCCTCTCACCACCACCCTCAGCCGGTGGTTGCCCACCACCCCCCTCGGTGGCGTAGCGCGGCCCCGACGTCTTGCCGGTCGGGTCGGGGGTGCGCGTGCTGCGGCCCGATCCTTGGCTTTGACAGGGTCCGGTGGGAGCCCGGCAGTCCAGTGTCCTTTCGGTGCGGGCCGGTCCCTCAAGGGCGCTCCCTGCGGTCGCGTCGCTTCGCGATGGCCTTCGGCCACCCTTGACCGACCGACCCACCCCGAAATGCCACAAGACTTCCGGGATCCCCCCGGGGAACGGCCGGGAGGGAGGAGAGGGAGGAGCGGCCTTGCTTCACATGCGCAGCCCTGCTCGGCTGGCTGGAATTCTGGACACGGCCCCGGCAAGACCGTGACCTCGGTCGGAATGGAAGCGCGGGGCGATCAGAGCATCCAAGGCCGGGCGTCTGGACACCCTTCCCGAGACGTCCGAGTGCCACTAGGAGCGAGAGGGGGAAGGGGAAGGTCTCAGGGTCGGGGGGCGCGACAGATCGCTACACAGTCCCACTCGGCTTGGCGACTGCGGACCGGCCGGGGGCTCTCGCAGTCGGCACGGGTGTGGTCAGTAGGTGCTGGCGACAATGACGGCAAGGATTCCGAGGACGATCAGGACGTAGAGGATCTGTCGCAGGCGCTCAGTCACCGGTTACGCGGCCGGATCGGCCGGCACTCAGGATCCGTTCGGTCGTGAGCATGCTGGTCCGGGCGGGCGCCGGACATCGAATGCCCGGGAATCGTCTCGTAGTTCTCGCTCAGGATCGGCCGGTCGCAGAGGCAACAGATCCGCGTTGATGGGCGCTCGGACTCACTGAGAACGGCCTTCGAGGTGCGCGCAATTCTGGCCAGGCCGCGGGCGTGGTTCCAATTGGCGTTCGGTTCGGAAGTCCGTGGGCCTACCGCTGAGGTGTACTCCCATTCCGCGACCGCATTGGAGGCTCGCGCGTCCGGCCGGTTCTGGGGAGGCATTTCACGGCATGGTGGAGTTGATGGCCGCAATCGATGAGGTCGTCGATGAGTCGTGCCACGCGCTCAGCCGACGGGCGTTGCGGATACGGACCAAGGGCCTCGGTGATCAAATCCTGGATGTTGCCGCCTGCTTGCGTCGTCACCGTGTACCTCGGTTCGTCAGCGCGTCCTGTGTTCGTAGATGGATGATTTCGCTTCACGGAGATGGGCGGATAGGCCATCGCATGGCCATTGATGGCCATGTCGCGGCCATGGCCGGGGATATGCGAGATGACACCTCGCGCTGGGGCCATGAGCCACCGAAATGACGCGCTTAGGGCTCCCGGCTTCGGGTCGGATGGCGCAGCATGGATGCCGCTGCTGCGGCGCTAAGCACCCATGGGCAGCGGTTCCTTGATGACCGCTCGTACGCGGTGTCTGCGCGGACATGGCGGCGCTGGGAAGGCGCCAGCCCGGGGTGGCCGTCTGAAGAGACGGCGACACGACCTGGTCGGGACCGTCAGCGCTCAGTTCCAGCTCATCGACAAGCTCGTCCGCAGTGCGAAGGGAGAGACTCGTCGCGGCCTTCTTCGGGTGGGCGCCGCATACGCCGCGCTCGTCGGCTGGCTCTACCAGGATGCCGGAGACCTCGGCGCCGCTGCGTTCTGGCGGGGCGTAACGCAGGAGATCGCGGCGCGTGCCCGGGATCCGCACCTTGTCGGGTATTCGCTCGTCAACCTCGCGCAGGTGCGTACCGACCTTGGAGACGGGTACGGCGTTATCGACTTGTGCTCGGCAGTGCTCGATGGCGACCGCGTTGTTCCCAGAGTGCGGGTCATGGCGATGCAGCAGCAGGCCCACGGTGCCAGTCTCACGGGTGACCTGAGCGCCATCGACCGCCTGATCGACTCTGCGGGTGGGCTCATCTCCCGCGTGGACGACGACCTGCCGTGGGGTAACGCTTGTCGGCGCACTCCGGGCTACCTCGAGGTGCAGCGGGCCACCTGCTACGGCCGTCTTGGCCTGGGCCGGGAGGTGGGGGCGTTGTGGTCGCAAGTCCTCGATGCGGTTCCCGCGACCGCTCGCAGGGACCGCGGTGTGTACCTCGCCCGGCATGCCACGGCGGCCGCTGTGGCCCGGGAACCGGAACAGGCGTTGGAGATCGCTCGTGTGGCTGTGGAGATCGCGACGGAGACGCGGTCGGCACGGATGCTGCGCGAACTGCGCGCTCTGGAGGGGGAGATGAGGCCGTGGCACGATGCCCCGGCAGGCCGGGATCTGGTGGAGGTCCTCGCGCCCGTGAACGAGGGGAGCTGACATGGGCGTACCGAAGCCGTTGTCCGATGAGGAGATCGTCGAGCACCTGGGCGGACTGCCGGGGTGGGAGCGCAAGGGCGATGAGATCACGCGCACTTACGAGATCCGCTACCACGCGGCCGTTGCTGCGATCGTGACCATCGCGGACCGGTCCCGGCGCATCCAGCACCATGCCGACCTGGACCTCCGCATCGACAGTCTGCGTGCGTCGATCACCACGCATGATGCCGGCCACCGTCTGACCCGCGCGGACTTCGACCTCGCACACCGCATCGACGCCATCGTGGCCGCGCACCAGGCGCTCCCGCTGGACTGACGCGGGATGGCCGACGCGCGCGTTGTGGTCAGTTCGCTCGCTTGTTGAACTGGGTGATCAGCGGGGACAGGTCGGCGAGGGTCTCGACGCGGAACGTCGGGAGTTCCCGGGCCTCGGCGGTGTTCCACTGGATGGTGGCCCACGGGCCCCGGCGGACGAGCGCGGTGTGCATTCCTGCGTGCTTGCCGGGGCGGAGGTCGTTGTCGACGCGGTCGCCGACGTAGAGGATCTCGTGCGCCGCGAAGGGGACGGCCTTGGCTACACGGACGAAGAACTCGGGGTCGGGTTTGCTGGCGCCCCAGTCGTCCGAGGTACCGATCAGGTCGACGTCGTCCGTGAAGAGCTCGCGGAGGAGGCCGCCGGCCCGGACGGTCTGGTTCCCGGCGATCCCGAGCCACAGGCCGTGGGCTCGGAGTTGCGCGAACGCGGGGCGGACGTCTGGGTACAGGTCGGACTCGTCGAAGTGTTCCGGCTGGCCGGCGGCGGCGCGGGCCTCGCGCTGTTCGGTGAGGTCGAAGCCGGGGCGGAACTCCTGGAACACCTCGCGATAGTCACGATTCTGTGCCACGACCGCGCCGAACATCGCCGCGGCCTGAAGGCCGGGGGGAGGGGCGCTGTTTCGCGGGGCGAAGGGGGGCTAGTTCGTCGGCTTGATCACCACGGCCGTGCCCACCTTGCGTTCGAGGGTCTGTGTGCCCCAGACGTCCATCGGGTTGTTGTAGAGGATGCCCTGGGCGATCAGGGTGGTGTCCCCGCCGACCCCCAGTGAGAGCGCGTCCTTCGCGCCGAGCCATTTCATGACCTCGGCGGCTTCGTGGAGGGTGACGCCCACGCTGGTCTCGGGGCGGCGGCCGTCGATGGTCACGAGGAGTACTTCCCCCGCGGCCGTCACGCCGGCGAGCGTGCGCGGGTGGCGCTGCACGACGTTGTTGTTGGGCTCGCCCTTGACGTTGGTCATGCCGTTCGCGGTGGTGTTGATGAAGACCTGGCCGTTGCGCACCAGGGCGGGCCCGCCGCCGGCCACGGCCGACAGCGTCGTCGTCGGGCTGGTGACGGACTTGCCTTCGGAGTCCAGGACGCTGGTGGTCGGCGTGAGCTTCGTCTGGGGGAGTGCGTGTGTGCGCAGCCAGGCGGCGCCTGCGCCGATGCCCTGCAGTACTCGGCTTCCCGACGGGATCGGGCCGCCCGCGGGGCTGCGGGTGGACTGGACGACCCAGTTGCCGTCCATGACGACGTCGATGCTGTCCGTCAGTGCGGAGAGTGGCGGGGGAGTCGTGCTTCCCCACTCCGGGCGGAAGACGACCACCTCGTCGGTGTCCGTGCACACCGTGTTGCGCCACGGCGCGAGTGCGGGCACCTTGTCGGGTTCGCGGATGTCACCGCCGATGCCGCCGCAGCCGAGGATCCTGCCCGGCAGCCGGTTGATTCCGTCCACCGCGCGGCTCGCTCCGTCCGCGGCCTTCACCTGGGTCCTGGTCGTGATCTCGGCAACGCGGGCGTGGACGCCCGGGCTTTCCAGGAGGAGGGCCGTGCGGCCGTTGTTGGCCTCGCTGAGCAGGTTGTCGTTCTGCAGGTACAGGCCCTGCGGGTCCCCGTTGTAACCGGGGTGGCCGGGGCCCGTGGAAATGTCGAACTCGGATCCGTTCACGGCGACGAGAGCCTTGCTGAGCTTCGCCATGTCGCGCACGGTCTCGGCCGTCTGGACGTCGGCACCGTGGACGGCTTCCAGGGAGACCGCGGCGCCGGGGGCAACCTTGACCACCCGTACCTCCCAGGGGCCGGAGCTGTCCTTTCCGTCCTCCGCCGTGTAGACGACGCGGCCCGGATAACCCGCGTCCTTCAGCCAGTTCTTGAGCCGTTCGGCTTCGGCCGCCTGCTCCGGTTTGAAATTGCCCACCCGGACCGTGTGTCCCATGGGCTTGAGTTCGGGGGTGTCCGTCGTCGAGGGTGCGTCGAAGGTGGTGACGCGGCCCGCGAATCCCTTGTCCGTCAGTTCTTTGACGAGGCGTTCGGCGTGGCTCTTCTCGCCGACCTGCCAGCTCGACGGTTTCCCGGCTATCGGTATCTCCAGCCACACGGACCAGAAGTCCTTTGCTTCGCCCTGCCAGTACTTCTGGTAGGTGACGCCTTCCGCAAGGGTCTCGGGGGTGCCGGCCTTGGTCTCCAGGGTGCTCGGGCCGAGGGGCATGCGGGCGCTCTGGTCTTCGGCCGAGGCTCCGGCGCTCGGGGACAGGGCGAGGAGGGAGGTCAGGGCGACTGCGGAGACCAGGAGTCTGCGGGGCGTGCGCAAGGGGTGAGCTCGATTCAGGCTGTCGGGCAGGGGAGTCGCGATCGAACCCGTGTTCGTGGCGCTGTCGGGAATCTACCGGACGGGCCTCCCGCGGATGATCACGTCGAGGTCCGGTGCGGGCGATGCCCGCGGCCGCCGGGCCGCCGGACCGCCGAGTCGGCGGTCCCGACTGCGGCTTCGTCGTCCCGCGCCGGTTGTCCGCCGTCCCTGAGGGGGCCGGTGGGCGTTCTCGTGGGAGGTGTCTCCCGGAAACAATTCTGCAATCTCTTGCGCAAGGTCTTGCAGCGGTCCTGTCGGGCACCTACGGTCGCTGCAATCCCCGACTCGGCCGTGACCGGTCCCCACCCGGTCCTGTGCCTCTCCGCCAGGAGGAACACCGCATGCCCACCCGTGCCCGCGCCGTCAGAGCCGCCGCCGCGCTGCTGTCCGTATCCGCCGTCACCGCCGTGGCCGCCCAGGCCGTCGTCGGGGGGACCGCCCCGCAGGCCCGGGCGGCCGCCCCTGGTGAGAAGGACGTCACCGCCGTCATGTTCGAGTGGCGGTTCGATGCCGTGGGCAAGGCCTGCGGGGAGAGCCTCGGGCCCGCCGGGTACGGCTACGTCCAGGTGTCGCCCCCGCAGGAGCACATCCAGGGGGGCCAGTGGTGGACCTCGTACCAGCCCGTCAGCTACAAGATCGCCGGGCGGCTGGGTGACCGTACCGCCTTCAAGGCCATGGTCGACGCCTGTCACGCCGCCGGTGTGAAGGTCGTCGCCGACTCCGTCATCAACCACATGGCGGCGGGGGATGGGGTGGGGACCGGGGGGAGTTCGTACACGAAGTACAACTACCCCGGCCTCTATTCCGGCGGGGACATGGACGACTGCCGGTCCTCGATATCGAACTACGGGGACCGCGGGAACGTCCAGAACTGCGAGCTCGTGCAGCTCGCCGACCTGGACACGAGCGAGGACTACGTCCGCGGACGGATCGCCGGCTACCTGAACGACCTGCTCTCGCTGGGCGTCGACGGCTTCCGGATCGACGCCGCCAAGCACATGCCCGCCGCCGACCTCGCCAACATCAAGTCCCGGATGTCGAACCCGAACGCCTACTGGAAGCAGGAGGCGATCCACGGCGCCGGGGAGGCCGTCTCGCCGAGCGAGTACCTCGGCACCGGGGACGTGCAGGAATTCCGGTACGCGCGGGACCTCAAGCGGATCTTCAAGAACGAGAACCTCGCCTACCTGAAGAACTTCGGGGAGTCCTGGGGGTACATGCCCTCCGGGGAGTCCGCCGTCTTCGTCGACAACCACGACACCGAGCGCGGCGGTGACACACTCAGCTACAAGGACGGCTCCGCCTACACGCTCGCCAGTGTCTTCATGCTGGCGTGGCCCTACGGCTCGCCCGACGTGCACTCCGGCTACGAGTGGACCGACCGGGATGCCGGACCGCCCAACGGTGGCGCCGTGAACGCCTGTTACGCCGACGGGTGGAAGTGCCAGCACGCCTGGCGGGAGATCTCCTCCATGGTCGGCTTCCGCAACTCCGCGCGCGGCCAGGCCGTCACCGACTGGTGGGACAACGGGGGCGACCAGATCGCCTTCGGCCGCGGGAGCAAGGCGTACGTCGCGATCAACCACGAGGGCTCGGCGCTGACCCGGACCTTCCAGACCTCCCTCGCGGGCGGCGACTACTGCGACGTGCAGAGCGGCCGCACGGTGAGCGTGGACTCCGGCGGGCGGTTCACCGCCACCCTCGGCGCCGGGACGGCCGTCGCCCTGCACGTGGGCGCCCGCGGCTGCGGCGCCACCTCCACGCCGACCCCGACCGCGACTCCGTCCTCGACCCCGACCGCCACCCCCACCGCGACGCCCACGGCCGGTCCCACCGCCACCGCCGGTGCCTCCTTCGCCGTGAACGCCACCACCGTCGTCGGCCAGAACATCTACGTCACCGGTGACCGAGCCGAGCTCGGCAGCTGGAACACCGGCGCCGCGCTCAAGCTCGACCCCGCCGCCTACCCCGTCTGGAAGCTCGACGTCACGCTCCCGCCCGGCACGGTCTTCGCGTACAAGTACGTCCGCAAGGACGCCGCCGGGAACGTCACCTGGGAGAGCGGAGCCAACCGCTCCGCCACGGTCCCCGCCAACGGCAAGGTCACGCTGACCGACACCTGGCGCAACTGACCCTCCCGCCCCACCCCGTCCCGCACCCGAGGAGATCCGCCTTGATACGCCCCGCCCTCGCCGGCGCCGCGGGAGTGCTCGCCGCCACCCTGGCCGTGACGCTCCTGCCCGCCCTTCCCGCCGCCGCGGCGGACGCCGCCAAGGCGCCACCGGCCCCGCCCTCGGACGCCAGACTGGCGGGCGAGGCCGCGCGGCACGACCTGACCCGGGAGCAGTTCTACTTCGTGCTCCCGGACCGGTTCGCGAACGGCGACCCGCGCAACGACCGCGGCGGACTGACCGGTTCCCGCCTGGAGACCGGGCTGGACCCGACGGACAAGGGCTTCTACCAGGGCGGGGACCTCAAGGGGATCACCGACCGGCTGGACTACATCAAGGGGCTCGGCACCACGGCCATCTGGATGGCGCCGATCTTCAAGAACCAGCCGGTGCAGGGGACGGGCAAGGACGTCTCGGCCGGTTACCACGGCTACTGGATCACCGACTTCACCCAGGTCGACCCGCACTTCGGGACCAACGCCGATCTGGAGCGGCTGATCGACAAGGCGCACGGGAAGGGGATGAAGGTCTTCTTCGACGTCATCACCAACCACACCGCCGACGTCGTCGACTATCGGGAGGCCTCCTACGGGTACCTGTCGAAGGGTGCCTTCCCCTACCTGACCAAGGACGGGGAGCCGTTCGAGGACTCGGACTACGCGGGCGGGAAGGGGAAGTTCCCCAAGACCGACGGCGACTCCTTCCCCCGCACCCCCTTCGTGCCCGCGGCGAAGAAGAACGTCAAGGTCCCGGCCTGGCTCAACGATCCGACGATGTACCACAACCGGGGCGACTCCACCTTCGCCGGGGAATCCTCCGACCAGGGCGACTTCTTCGGCCTCGACGACCTGTGGACCGAGCGTCCCGAGGTCGTGGAGGGGATGGAGAAGATCTACGAGAAGTGGGTCGAGGAGTTCGACGTCGACGGCTTCCGCATCGACACCGTCAAGCACGTCGACACCGGCTTCTGGACCCAGTGGGCCACCGCCCTCGACGCGTACGCCGCCCGGCACGGCCGCAAGGACTTCTTCATGTTCGGCGAGGTCTACTCCGCCGACACCGCGATCACCTCCCCGTACGTCACCCGCGGCCGGCTGGACGCCACCCTCGACTTCCCGCTCCAGGAGGCGATCCGCTCGTACGCCGCCCAGGGCGCGGGAGCCGGGCGGCTGGCCTCCGTCTTCGGTGACGACTACCGGTACACCACCGACAAGGCGAACGCCTACGAGCAGGTCACCTTCCTCGGCAACCACGACATGGGCCGCTTCGGGACTTTCCTGAAGCAGGACCGGCCGGGGGCGGGGGAGCAGGAGCTGCTGGACCGGTACCGGCTGGCCAACGAGCTGATGTTCCTCTCCCGGGGCAACCCGGTGATCTACTCCGGCGACGAGCAGGGCTTCACCGGCGCGGGCGGGGACAAGGACGCCCGCCAGCCCCTCTTCGCCTCCCGCGCGGCCGACTACCTGGACGACGACCAGCTCGGAACGGTGCGCACGCATGCGAGCGATGCTTACGATCCGGAGCACCCGCTCTACAAGCAGATCAGTGCTCTCGCAAAGCTGACGAAGGCTCACCCGGCCCTCCGCGACGGCGTCCAGAGCGAACGTTTCTCCGACGGCTCGGCCTACGCCTTCGCCCGCACCGACACCCGCACCCGCACCGAGTACCTGGTCGCGGCCAACAACGCCACCGAGCCCCGCACCATCGACCTCGACGCCCCGGCAGGCGTCCAGTACGCCGCCCTCTACGGCGGCACGGCCACCCTCATCCGCTCCTCCGCGGCCGGCAAGCTCACCGTCACCCTCCCGGCCCTCGGCACCGTGGTCCTCCGGGCCACCACCCCCGCCGCCAAGCCCACCACCAAGCCCGCCCTCACCCTCAAGGCCCCGGCCCCCGGCGCCACCGGCACCGTGGAGCTCTCCGCCGAGGTCACCGGCGACCCCCTGAGCCGGGTCGTCTTCGCAGCCCAGACCGGCACCGGCCCCTGGCAGGTCCTCGGCTCCGCCGACCACGCCCCGTACAAGGTCACCCAGTTCATCGACCCGGCCACCGCCGCCGGCACCCCGCTGCGCTACAAGGCCGTGGCCGTCGACTCCGCGGGCCGCACCGCGAGCGCCCTCGCCGCGTCGGCCACCGGGCAGACCCCGCCCGCCGAGGTCCCCACCGCCACCCAGCGCGACTACGCGGTCGTCCACTACAACCGCCCCGACGGCGACTACACGAACTGGCGCCTGTTCGCCTGGGGCGACCTGGCGGAAGGCGAGACCACTCCCTGGCCCGCCGGCCACGAGTTCACCGGCCGCGACGCCTACGGAGCCTTCGCCTACGTCAGGCTGAAGCCCGGGGCGAGCAGCGTCGGCTACCTCGTCATCGACAAGGACGGCACCAAGGACGTCGCCGCCGACCGCACCATCGACGTGACGAAGACCGGCGAGATCTGGCTGGAGCAGGGCAAGGAGCCCGCCCGCACCGAACGCCCCGCCTACCCGCCGCAGGACACGGCGAAGGCCGTCCTGCACTACCAGCGCCCCGACGGCGCCTACGAGGGCTGGGGCCTGCACGTCTGGACCGGGGCGGCGACCCCCACCGACTGGTCCAAGCCGGTCCTCCCCGCCCGCACCGACTCCTACGGCGCCGTCTACGAGGTCCCCCTCGCCGCCGGAGCCACCAGCCTCAGCTACATCCTCCACAAGGGCGACGAGAAGGACCTCCCGTCCGACCAGTCCCTCGACCTGAAGAGCACCGGGCACGAGGTGTGGATGCTGGGCGGCAAGGAGAAGTACCTCCTCCCGCAGCCCGCCGGCAGCGCCGCCGCCCTGGACCTCACCAAGGCCCAGGCCGTCTGGATCGACCGCGACACGGTCGCCTGGAACGCCCCGCCCGCCGCCGCCTCCCTCCAGCTCCTCGCCTCCCGCGACGGCGCCGTCAAGACCGAGAACGGCACCCTGACCGGCCGGGCCCAGTGGCTCCGGCTGGCGAAGACCGAGCTGAGCGCCGCGCAGAAGCAGAAGTACCCGCACCTGGCCGCGTACGCCGCCTACACGATCGACCCGCGCGACCGGGACCGCGTCCGCGAAGCCCTGCGCGGCCAGCTCGTCGCCAGTGCCCGCGCCGCCAACGGCGCCGTCCTCGCCGCCACCGGGGTGCAGCTCGCCGGGGTCCTCGACGACCTCTACGCGACCGGCGCGGAGAAGACCGCCCTCGGCCCCGTCTTCAAGGACGGCCGCCCCACCCTCTCCGTGTGGGCCCCGACCGCCCGGCAGGTCGCCCTCGAACTCGACGGCGGCCGCACCGTCCCCATGCGCCGCGACGACACCACCGGCGTCTGGTCGGTGCGCGGGGACCGCGACTGGGCCGGCAAGCGCTACCGGTACGCCGTCACCGTCTGGGCCCCGAGCACCGGCCAGGTGGTCCGCAACCTGGTCACCGACCCGTACTCCACCGCCCTGACCACGGACTCCGCGTACAGCCTGGCCGTGGACCTCGCCGATCCGAAGCTCGCCCCGCCCGGCTGGCGCGAGCTGAAGAAGCCCGCGCCCGTCCCCTTCACCTCCGCGCAGATCCAGGAGCTGCACGTCCGCGACTTCTCCGTCGCCGACCGCACCACCACCCACCCCGGCCAGTACCTGGCCTTCACGGACACCGCCTCGGCGGGCATGCGCCACCTGCGCGACCTGGCCGCCGCCGGGACCTCGTACGTCCACCTGCTGCCCGCCTTCGACATCGGCACCATCCCGGAGAAGCCCGGGGACCGTACCGAGCCCGCCTGCGACCTGAAGGTCTACGCCCCCGACTCCGAGGAGCAGCAGGCCTGCGTGGCCGCCGCGGCCGCGAAGGACGCCTACAACTGGGGCTACGACCCGCTGCACTACACGGTCCCCGAGGGCTCGTACGCGAGCGACCCGAACGGCACGGCCCGCACGGTGGAGTTCCGCCGCATGGTGCAGTCCCTGAACGGCGCGGGCCTGCGCACGGTCATGGACGTGGTCTACAACCACACGGTCGCCGCCGGCCAGTCCGACAAGTCGGTGCTCGACCGCATCGTCCCCGGCTACTACCAGCGGCTGCTGGCCGACGGCTCCGTCGCCACCTCCACCTGCTGCGCCAACACGGCCCCCGAGAACGCCATGATGGGCCGCCTCGTCGTGGACTCGGTGGTCACCTGGGCCAGGCAGTACAAGGTCGACGGCTTCCGCTTCGACCTCATGGGTCACCACCCGAAGGCCAACATCCTGGCCGTGCGCGCCGCCCTCGACGCGCTGACGCCGCAGAAGGACGGGGTCGACGGGAAGAAGATCGTCCTCTACGGGGAGGGCTGGAACTTCGGCGAGGTCGCCAACGACGCCCGCTTCGTGCAGGCCACGCAGGCGAACATGGCCGGCACCGGCATCGCCACCTTCTCCGACCGGGCCCGCGACGCCGTCCGCGGCGGCGGCCCCTTCGACGAGGACCCGCGCGTCCAGGGCTTCGCCTCCGGCCTGTTCACCGCCCCCAACGCCGCCCCGGCGAACGGCACTCCGGAACAGCAGCGCGCCCGGCTCCTCCACGACCAGGACCTGATCAAGGTCGGGCTGACCGGCAACCTCGCCGGATACGCCTTCACGGACTCCGCCGGACGCGCCGTCAAGGGCTCCGAGGTGGACTACAACGGAGCCCCGGCCGGCTACGCGGCGGCCCCCGGCGACGCGCTCGCGTACGTCGACGCCCACGACAACGAGACCCTCTTCGACGCCCTGGCCTTCAAGCTCCCCGAGGGCACCCCGGCCGCCGAGCGGTCCCGCGCCCAGGTCCTGGCGATGTCCGTCGCCGCCCTCTCGCAGGGCCCGGCCCTCTCCCAGGCGGGCACCGACCTGCTCCGCTCCAAGTCCCTGGACCGCAACTCCTTCGACAGCGGGGACTGGTTCAACGCCGTCCACTGGGACTGCGAGGACGGCAACGGCTTCGGCCGCGGCCTGCCCCCGGCGGCCGACAACCGCGCGAAGTGGCCCTACGCGAAGCCCCTGCTGACCGCGCCCGCACCCGGCTGCGCGGAGATCGGCGGAGCCTCGTCCGCGTACCGGGACCTGCTGAGGATCCGTACGACGGAGCCGGCCTTCGCCCTCACCACCGCCGAGGCGGTCCAGGCGAAGCTGGCCTTCCCCCTCTCGGGGCCCGAGGAGACCCCGGGCGTGATCACGATGACCCTGGGCGACCTGGTGGTGGTCTTCAACGCCACCCCCACGGCCCTGACCCAGCGGGTCCCGGCCCTCGCGGGCACGGCCTACGCCCTGCACCCGCTCCAGTCCTCGGGCGCGGACCCGGTGGTCCGGCAGGCGGCCTACGACCCGGCGAAGGGGGAGTTCGCCGTCCCGGCCCGCACCACGGCCGTCTTCAAGCGGCGGTGACCGCCACGCCGGGCAGGTGAAGGAGGGGCGGGTCAGGCCGGGTTGACCAGGGTGAGCCGGTCCAGCCGCTTCTCCAGCAGGATCACCCCGTACACCCGCCCGTCCTTGCCCTCCTTGTAGGGGAACTCCCCGACCACCCGGTAGCCCGCGGACTGGTAGTACGCGACCAGCCGGGGGTTGGTGGAGACGCAGTCCAGCCGCGCCCGTTCGCGGCCGGTCCTGGCGATGCGCCGCTCGAAGTGTTCGAGCAGCCGCCGGCCGGCCCCGGCGGGCGCGGCCTGGCGTTCGACCATGAGCCGGTGCACGTAGCCGGCCACGGGCGGCTGGATGCCCCAGGCCTCCTCGTCGGACCACCACAGCTCGTACGCCCCGACGGCGTGCCCGTTGCCGTCGGAGGCGATCCACACCTCGCCCTCGCGCATGATCTTCCAGAAGTGCGCGGGATCCTTCTCGCCGGGCTTCCACTGCTCGATCCCGTGGGCGGCCATCCAGTGCGCGGCCTGGTCGTACAGCGCCACCAGCGTGCCGGCGTCCTTCTCCTCGGCCTGCCGGAACACGATCCCGTCGTCAATGATCACGCGGGCATTATTGCGCGCTATTCGATCAAGAGAAGCTGATCAACGCGGACCGGGCACCGGGGGAACGGATCCCGTGGAGCCGCGCTCCGCGGGGACGAGGGCCACCAGCCGCCCCACCAGTTCCCCGAACGGCCCGTCCGCCGGCTCGTCCACGAGGATCCGTACGAGGATGCCCGCCATCTCCGCGTCGTAGGCGGCGCTCACCGCGGCCAGCGCCGCGAAATCGTGCACCAGCTGCAACTCCAGCTCGGCGCGCGGGATCCGCCGGCCGTCCAGCCAGATCAGCGCCGTCGACTCGGCCAGCGACACCCAGGAGCGCACCACCAGTTCCAGCCGGGCGGGCGGAGCCTCACGGTCGACGCCCAGGTGCGCGAGGATCTGCTCGTACGCCGCCTGGCGCACCTCGTCGATCATCGCGTTGGCCCGGCTGCTGCCGACCGCCGGACCGCCCCGCATCAGCGCCGAGAAACCGGGCCCGTGGTCGTCGACGAAGGCGAAGAACCGCCCCATGACCCGGAGCAGCCGGGCCCCGAGCGGCCCCTCCCTGGGCTCCACGAACCGCAGCGCGAGCTCGTCGGCCGCCCGCCGCAGCGCAGCCTCGTAGAGGCTCAGCTTGCCGGGAAAGTAGTGGTAGACCAGCGGCCGCGATATGCCCGCGGCCGCCGCGATCTCGTCGATGGACACATCGTCGGGCGACCGGTGGCTGAACAGCTCCAGCGCCACCCCGATCAGCTGCTGCCGCCGCTCCTCGACACCCATCCTGCGCCGCACCCCGGTTGTCATGCGGCCACCCTACTGCGCACCTCCGCAGGGGCCCCCTACAGGTCCAGGACCAGTCGGTCCGAGGCCGCGCGGGAGACGCACAGGAGCATGGAGTCCTCGCGTTCGCCGTCGGTGAGCAGGGTGTCGCGGTGGTCGATGTCCCCCGACAGCACCCGGTGTTGGCAGGTGCCGCAGAAGCCCTGCTCGCAGGAGTACGGGGTACTGGGGAGCTCCCTGCGGACGGCGGTCAGGGCGGATTCCGTCGCCGCCACCTCCACGACCCGCCCCGAGCGGCGCAGTTCCACCGTGAAGGGCTTCGCGTCCCCGCCCGCGACCGCCGGGGCGAACCGCTCCAGGTGGACCGGGGTGCCCGCCGGCGCCGCCGCCTCGACCGCCGCCATCAGCGGGGCCGGGCCGCAACAGTAGACCGCGGTGTCCGGGCCGAGCGAGGCGCCGAGCGCGCCCAGGTCGGGGAGGCCCGCCTCGTCCTCGGGGACGACCGTGACCCGGTCCCCGTACCGCGCGAGTTCCTCCAGGAACGGCATCGAGGCCCGCGAGCGGCCCCCGTAGAGGAGGGTCCAGTCCGCGCCCGCCGCGGTGGCCGCCCGGAGCATCGGGAGGACCGGGGTGATGCCGATCCCGCCCGCGACGAAGGCGTAGGACGGGGCCGGGACCAGGGGGAAGCGGTTGCGGGGCGGGCGGACCGGGAGTTCCGCACCCTCCACCAGCTGGGCGTGCGCCTCGCGCGAGCCGCCGCGGCCGTCCTCCACGAGCCGGACCGCGATCGTGTAGCGGCCCCGGTCGGCGGGGTCGCCGCACAGGGAGTACTGGCGCACCAGTCCCGACGGGAGCTGCACGTCCAGGTGCGCGCCCGGGGCCCACTCGGGGAGCTCCGCCGATTCCAGGGTGAGGGACAGCACCCCGTCCGCAGGCTCCGTACGGGAGACGATCAGCGCCGGGATCCACCGGCGCGGCGAATACCCGGAGACCGGGTTCTCCAGCGCGGGCAGCGGCCAGAGGGGCGACCCGGAGTCGATGCGCCGGCCGATCGCGCGCTTCGCCAGCCATGCGGCGCCCGCCAGCGCGGTCACCGCGAGGGCGCGCCTCATGCGGGGGCACCGCCGTTCGCGCCGCCCTGGAGACCGCCCTGGGAGCCGCCGTGGAGACCCCCGTTGGCCCCCGGGGAGGAGGCCAGGTAGGCCACGGCCTGGGCCGTCGAGCCCTCCTGCGAGGGGTGGTAGCTGCGCGCGAGGTACGTGGGTATCGACTTCAGCATCGCGCCCGTGGACGGCAGGGTCCCCTTGCGGCCCGAGCGGTAGAACTGCCCCACCGAGGCCCTGGACCCGGGCGGGAGCCCGGGGTCGTGCTCCATGAAGTAGCGCGATCCGCGCTGCCACAGGAAGACCAGCGCCGTGAAGGCCGTGGCCCAGGTGCGCGCCCGGCGGCGGTAGCCGCCGTCGAGGTGCATGAACAGGTCGAAGGCCACCGACCGGTGCTCGACCTCCTCCGCACCGTGCCAGCGCAGCAGGTCCAGCATCACCGGGTCCGCGCCGCGCCGGTCCAACTCCTCGGCGTTGAGCACCCAGTTGCCCAGGAAGGCCGTGTAGTGCTCGATCGCGGCGATCATCGCCACCCGCTCCATCAGCCACCACTTGCGGGGCGCGCCCGGCGGCAGCGTCCGGTCTCCGAGCATCTTCTCGAAGAGCCAGTCGATCTGCGCCGTGTAGGGCGTCGGATCCAGGCCCAGCCGCTTGAGGTGGGGAAGCACGTCGTCGTGCGCGCTCGCGTGCATGGCCTCCTGGCCGATGAACCCGACCACGTCCTCGCGCAGTTGCTCGTCCGTGATGTACGGGAGCACCTGCTTGTAGACGTGCACGAACCAGCGCTCGCCCGCCGGGAGCAGCAGGTGCAGCACGTTGATCGTGTGGTTGGCGAAGGGGTCGCCGGGCAGCCAGTGGAGCGGGGTGTCCTCCCAGGAGAAGGACACGTTGCGGGCCTTCAGCTCTATGTGTTCGGACGCCACGGGGGCGGGCGACGCGGGCGGCGTATTAGACATGGCGTCAATGTACTGATGGGTAGAGGGGAGGGAAACCCCTCTACCACCACTTCCTGCCGCCCCCGGGCCGGTCCGCGACTACCGCAGCACTCCCGCCTTCGAACCGTCCGTGAGCTTGCCCGTCAGTTCCACCTGCGCGCCCGCCGGAGCCTTCACCGCCAGCCGGTTGCCCACCGCGACCCCGCTCACCTGGCCGCCGCCCACGGTCAGCGAGGCGAACTGCGCACTGCCCGCCGCCAGGACGTACCACTGCCCGGCCTTCGACTTCCACAGCACCCCGGCCAGCACCCGCGGCTCCCGCGGCCCGCACGCCGGTGAGCCCTCCGCCTTCGCCGCCTGCGCCGCCAGCGGCGCGCCCGGGGCCAGGAACTGCGCCTGCACCCGGTCCGCCGTGCCCTGCCAGGTCTCCGCCCGGGTGCACAGCCAGGTCGCCGTGCCGTCGCCCTCGGGCAGCGGCTGCTTCGCGTACGTCCACGCGTTGACCGTGCGGACCCCGTGCGAGCGCACCGAAGGCAGCAGGCACGCGATCCGCGACCAGTCGCCCAGCTCCGCGCCCTCCGTCACGTTCCGCTCGGCGCCCGGCGCCCCCGAGGTCAGCCGGGCCGGTGTCAGCTCGCCCAGGTCGGTGATCAGCCGGGTCGCGCCGTCACCGGTCACGGCCAGGGCGCTCCAGCTCGTACAGGTCCCCTCCGGGGCGGGGCTCGGCACCGGCGCGGTGATCCCGTCCGCCGTCAGCTCCAGTCCGGTCGGGGCGTCCCCCGGCTTCAGCAGGTCCCGCTGCGTCGTGGCCGTCACCCAAGGAGCCGTCAGATAGCGGACGTTGCCGTCGACCCGGCTGAGCACCAGGGCCGCCGCCGTGTCCGCCGAGGCCCCGTCGGTCCGGGCGAAGTCGAGGGCGGCGATCTCGGTGCCGGAGCGCGGCTCGGCGTACCGCACCACGCGCAGGCCGTCGTACAGCAGGACCACGACGGCCTGGTCGACGTTCCCGGCGAACAGCAGCTGCGGCGGTCCCATCGGGGGCCCGGACGGGGTGCCCGGGGTGGCCGAGACCACGACCGAGCGGCCCGGCCGGGCCCACACGGCCAGCGCCCGCCGCAGCAGCGCGGCATCGTCGACGCGGTCGCCGCGCGCGGGCCAGCCGGAGTAGTCGGTACGGGAGGCCGTACGCCAGACCGTGGGCGCGACCCGGAGCAGCTGCCCGGGGTCCAGGGCCTGCTCCGCCGCCGCGTTCTTCGCGTAGAGCGGGGCCGCGGCCCCGTCGGCCCCCCACCCGCCGCCGGGCAGCGACAGCAGTACCCCGCACACGGCCAGCGCGATCCCGGCGGCGATCCCGGCCCGCACGAGCCGGCGGCGGCGCAGCAGGTCGGTGGGCCGGGCCTGGAGCACGCAGGGGTCGAACTCGGGGGAGGCGAACAGCTCGTCGGTCGAGGGGTCACCGGACTCCGCGACGGCGGCGGCCGGATTGACCACCCCCGCCTCGGCCAGCACCCGCAGCACCTCCGGCTCGGGCAGCCGCTCCAGCGCCCGCAGGACGCACGCGGCCCGCCCCGGCCCGTCGAGGGTGGCCAGCCACTGGTCGAGCGCCAGCTCCTCGGCCCCGCCCGAGCGCGGGAACAGCCGCAGCCCCCACACCTGGGGGAGCACCGGCGGCAGTTGCGCCCGCCGGGGCATCGCGCGGAACGTCAGCGGGATCCCCGCCTCCAGCGCGGACCGCAGCACGCGCAGCCGTACGTACGCGTACCCGGACTCGGGACCCGCCCCGCCCCGCTGCCCCGGCACCCCGCCCTGCACCGCCGCCTGCGCGGCGGCCGCCCCGTCCCGCCGGCCGCGCGGCAGGGCGCGCTGGGCCAGCGAGTGGGCGGTGAGCACCCGGCGGTTGCGGCCGAGGGCGGGCGGCAGCACCAGGTAGGCCAGCCGCACCAGCCGGGGATAGTGCTCGACGATGGCGGCCTCGGCCTGCTCGACATCGGGGGAGAGGGGGCGGGTGGCGGTATCCGGCGCAGTCACGTTCAGCAGAACGAGCGAATGGTCGGATGGTCACCGGGTCCCAGTGCGCGTGTTCGGGCCGGGACGCCCGGGCGGTCAGACGATCAGGCGGGCGCGCAGCGCCTCGACCGTCTCGTCGGAGACGCCGAGGCCCTCGCGCACGTACTTCTCCATGGAGCCGTAGCGCGTGTTCACCTCGTCCAGGCCGGCCTCCAGGTAGGAGGGGAAGACCCCGATCAGTGCCAGCGCGATGTCCGGGTCGCCGCCGGCCGCCGTGAAGCCCTCGATCATCGGGGCGAAGGCGATCCGTACCGCCGGGTTGACCGACAGGTACTCGCTCATCAGCGTCTCGTCGTCGGCGCCGAGCAGCGACAGCACCACGGTCGCGCCCCAGCCCGTGCGGTCCTTGCCCGCCGTGCAGTGGAAGAGGACCGGCCCGGCCTGCGGATCGGCGAGCTCGGTGAGCAGCAGCCGGTACGCGGACTGCGCGGAGGCGGAGCTGACCAGGGAGCGGTAGAGGCTGGTGAACAGGGCCTGCACCTTGCCGCCGCCCAGGTGCTCCTCCGCCACCACCGGGTCGGACAGGATGTCCTTGAGCTGGGCGGCCGGGATCTTCCCGGGGCCGCCGTCGCCCGTGCTGTCGGCCGCCATCTTGTCGGCCAGGGCGTCGGCTATGAGCAGCCGGGCGCCGGCCGGCACCCGGTCGGGGTGCTGGCCGCGCTCCACGCCGGTGCGGAAGTCGATGACGGTGCCGATGCCCAGAGCGGCCACCGCCGGGTCGACGTCGAGGTCGAGCTGGTCGAGCTGGCCGGAGCGCAGCGCCAGACCCGGGCGGACGCTGCGGCCCCCGGCGAGCGGGGTGCCGCCGAGGTCCCGGAGGTTGGCGACGGTCTTGGCGGTGGTGACGGTCATCGTGGCGGCTCCAACGTGATCAGAGAGACATGATCAGAGAATCGAATGATCAGAGAAGTGGATGGGCTCGGAATGAAGCGCGCTGGGTGACGCGTGTCATCCGTATGATTTTCGGAGATTTCGCTCCGGAAAGGTAATCGGCGGCCAGCGAAACCCCGAGTCCGAGACCCAGGGCCACCAGGTGCCCGGCGTCGGTGAAGGTCCGCTCCCGCCGCAGCACCGGCCGGACGGCGAGCGCCAGCAGACCGGCCCGGGCGGTGGTGCGCACCGGCCCGCGCGGAAGCACCGAGGTCAGCGCCCCGAGCACGGTGTTGAACCCGTAACTGGTGCCCACGTCCACCGCCCGCCGGGTCCGCGGACCGGCCGTCCGGCGGAGCGCCCCGTAGACCAGCAGGGTGGCCGTGACGTGCCCGAACAGGAAGGCTGCCGCCGTCCACCAGGCCCCGTAGGCGTACTCGGCGTACCCGAGGACGGCCGTCAGCAGCAGGGCGTACGGCAGCGGCATCGGCTCCTCGACGAGAAGGGCGCTGGCCGGCAGGGTCTCCCAGCGGCCGGCGTCCAGGTTGTCGGTGTTGGTGGAGCACCGGCGCAGCAGCCGCTCCCGCACCGCCGGATCCAGCCGCTCCAGGGCGTACGCCCCGAGCTGGACCGTGCCCGTGTACACCGCGCTCAGCGGGACCGTCAAGGACAGGGGGCTCATCGGTCCATGATCGGCCACGGGGGTGCCCTACGGCGAGGCGGGGGGCCGTGGCAATATGCGCTGGTCATGTCACACAGCCCCGCGCCGATGCGCGCCCTGCGGGCCGCACTCTTCGCGGCGGTGGCCGTCGCACTGGGTGCGGCGGGGCATTCGTACATGTCCGGTACGGACCTTCCCGCACTGGCCCTTCTGTCCGCATTCGGGCTGACCGGAGGCCTCGCCTGGCTCTCCGCCGGACGCCGCCGCGGACCGCTCCCCATCACCGCGGGACTGCTCGCCGTACAGGCGGTCCTGCACCTCGTCTTCTCCGCCTCCGCCTCCTCGGTTGGTGGCCGGCACGGGGCGGGCGCGGGCATGGGCATGGACACGGACATGGGTATGGGCATGGGCATGGAGGGTGCGGCCGCGGATGCGGCGCACGGGGTGCACTCCGCGCACGGCGTGCACTCCACCATGGACGGCATGAGCGCCGCGGACGGCATGGGCGCCATGGCCGGCATGGGTGACATGGCCGCGGGCCACGCTCACGACGGGCTCGGCATGATCGCCGCGCACGTCCTCGCCGGACTGTTCTGCGCGCTCTGGCTGGCCTGGGGCGAGGCCGCCGTCTTCCGGCTCACCGCCGTCCTCGCGGCCGGGGCGCTGCTCGCCGCCCGACCGCTCTCCCGGGTCCTCGCCCTGCTCCGCACGCGCGGGATCCCCGTACCGCAGGCACCGGCGTTCCGGCCCGCCGGGTACCGGCGGCCGCGCACCCTGCGCGGAGCCGTGCACGCCCACACCGCCGAGCGGCGCGGGCCGCCCGCGCGCGGACGGATCCGTATCACGGCCCCCGGCCGTCCTGCCCGCGCCTGATCGCCCGACCGATCGGCGCACCTCTCGGGGCCTGTCATCAAAGTGCCGCCTGCCGCGAGGCCGCCCATCGGGCGACGACGGCACTTTGACGACAGGCCCCGGCGAGGGGGAGGCGAGACCTGGGGCCGCTCACCCCTGTCTTCGCCAACACCTAGGACACCCATGTCTCTCGACGAGGCCGTCGTCCGCGCAGCGGACCCCGACGCACCCGAAACCGGAACCGGCACCGAGCCCGGAACCGCCCCCGGATCCACTCCCGGATCCGCCCCCGCCCGCACGGCCGGCACCTGGGCCGCCCTGCGGCCCCTGCTCCTGCGCCTGCACTTCTACGCCGGGGTGCTGATCGCCCCGCTCCTGCTCGTCGCTGCCACCACCGGGCTGCTCTACGCCGGCTCCTGGCAGGCCGAGAAGATCCTCTACGCCGACCAGCTGACGGTCGACCGCGTCGGCGCGAGCGCGCAGCCGCTCGGCGCCCAGGTCGCGGCGGCCAAGAACGCCGCGCCCCAGGGCACGGTGTCGGCCGTATGGCCCGCGCCGGAGGCCGAAGCCACCACCCGGGTGATCATGGAGAGCCCGGGACTCGCCGAGGGCGAGACGCTCACCGTGTTCGTCGATCCGTATACGGCCGAGGTCCGCGGGAAGCTCACCACGGTCGGTGACGCGCTGCCGCTGCGGGCCTGGCTGAGCGAGTTCCACTCCAGCCTCCACCTGGGGGAGCTCGGCCGGAACTACAGCGAACTCGCCGCCAGCTGGCTGTGGGTGGTCGCGCTCGGCGGGCTCGCGCTGTGGATCGGCCGCAGGCGTACCCGCAGGGCCGCACTCGTCGTCCCCGACCGCACGGCGACCGGCCGCCGCAAGACCCTGTCCTGGCACGGCTCCGTCGGCGTCTGGATCGTGCTCGGCCTCGTGGGCCTCTCGGCCACCGGCCTGACCTGGTCGCGGTACGCCGGCGAGAACATCGGGGAGCTCAAGGACGGTCTCGGCGGGGGCACCCCGGCCGTGGCCGCCAAGCTCCCCGGCGCCCCGGCCGCCGAGGCCGGCGGCGAGCACGCCGGACACGGCGCGGCCGCCGGTGACCAGGCGGCGGCGCCCGTCCCGGTCGCGCCGGTCGATGTCATAGGCATCGACGGAGCGGTGGCGGCGGCCCGGTCCGCCGGGGTCACCGAGTCGCTGCGGATCACCCTGCCCGCCCCGGGCAAGGGCTACGTGATCAAGGAGCAGGACAAGCAGGTGCCGGTGCACCTGGACACGGTCGCCGTGGACCCCGCCGACGGCCGGGTCATGGACGAACTCCGCTTCGCCGATCACCCGCTGCTGGCCCAGCTGACCCGCTTCGGCATAGACCTGCACATGGGCCTGACCTTCGGACTCGCCAACCAGCTGGCCCTGGCCGCGCTGGCGCTCCTGGTGATGGCCATGGTCGTCTGGGGCTACCGCATGTGGTGGCTGCGCCGCCCGACCAAGGACCGCACGCTCTCGGTCGGCCGCCCCCAGCCGCGCGGGTCCTGGCGCAAGCTGCCGGTGACGGCGCTGCTGCCGCTGGCCGCGGCCGCGGCCCTCGTGGGCTGGTTCGTACCGATGCTGGGCATCAGCCTGCTGGTGTTCCTCGCGGGCGACCTGGCGCTGGGCTTCGCGGCATCGAGGCGCACGGCGAAGGTCTAGGCGGCCGTCGGGCCAGGCCTCCGAGGGGGCCCGGCCCGACCCCCGCTCAGCCCTTCTTCCAGAGGGTCAGCGTGGTGACGTAGTCGGGCATGCGCAGGCTGGACACGTTGTCGAGTACGACGTCGGTGATGTGGAGCATGGCCAGGTTGCCGTCCGTGGTGAGAGTGCAGAGCACGGTCCCCTTCGGGAGCAGCTTGTTCTGCTTCAGCTCGTCTCTCGACACCTTGGAGGCCAGGGTGTTGGTGGCGACGGCCTCCTCGCATTCCTCCGGAGTGCGACCGGGACTCTTGCCCGTGGCCGTCTGGAAGTTCAGGCTCCCGCTGCCGATGTTGTCGTAGGTGAACTCCATTTCCTTGTCGTCACCGATCTTCCCCTCGGGGAGGACCTTCGGAGCATCCAGATCGACGTGGGTCAGGGTGAGGAGCGTCGGAGAGCGCAGGATCAGGGGCTTGTCCTGGAAGACCACCGTGTACGCGGCCTTCGGCGGGGCGGAGGCGGAGGGTTTCGGGGTTGCGGCCTCGGCTGCCGGGGCCGGTGATCCGGGCGCGGCCGGGGTCTCCTGCCGGGCCGCGGGCGCCTTCGCGTCGTCCTTGGAGTCGTCCCCGTCCAGCAGCCAGCCGGGGCTGGCCCCCGCGACGACGGCCAGGACGAGGCCGGCGGCGACGAGCCCGCCGCGGAACCCCTTCTTGGCCGGAGCGGGGTTCGGAGCCGTACTCGGCGCGGGCGTCGGGTGGTTCGCCCGCGGCGGCCCCGGGGGCCGGGGCGGCGCGAACGCCGTGTCGGCGGCGTGCAGCCCGCCGAAGGCGCCGGACGTTCCGGTGCCTGTACCGGCCGGACCGAAACCGCCCGCGCGCGCCGCACCCGCGGCAGCACCCGCGCCCGGGCCGGCGCCCGAGTCCGCCACCGTCGGCACCGGCGGATTCTGCGCGGCCCGCACCCGGCGGGCGATCGCCTGCCCGACCGGCTCCGGGAGCCAGCCGTCGAAGTCGTTCAGCGGTCGCCCGGCGAACAGTTCGCACATCGCGGCGAGCTCGACCGTACCGATCCGCTCCGCCGGGTCCGCCGTCAGGCAGCGCTCCAGCAGCGGCCGCAGTTCCGCCGGGTAGCCGTTCAGGTCCGGAGGCAGCCGGTCGGTGTTGGCGATCCGCACGCCGAGGGCCGTGGCCCCGCCCTCCCCGTACGGATGCCGCCCGGTGGCCGCGACCGCCGCGATGAGGCCGGCCGCGAACAGGTCGCTCGCCGGGGTGACCTCGGCGCCCAGCGCGTGTTCGGGGGACATGTACTGCGGAGTGCCGATGACCCCGCCGGTGCGGGTGAGCTGCGTACTGTCGGCGGCCCGGGCGATCCCGAAGTCGATGACGTACGGCCCGGCCGCACCGAGCAGCAGGTTGGCGGGCTTCAGATCGCGGTGCACGACCCCGGCGGCGTGGATGGAGCCGAGGGCCCGCGCCGTGCAGCCGATCAGCTGGAAGACGGCGGGGAGCGGGAGCGGCCCGTAGGCGCTCAGGGCCTCGTGCAGCGACAGTCCCGGTACGAACACCGAGGCGAGCCAGGGCGAGGCGCCCGTGGTGTCGTGGTCGAGGACCGGGACGAGGTGGTAGCCCTGCACCCGGCGCGCGGCCCGGACCTCCTGCTCGAACCGGCTGCGGAAGTCCGGGTCCTGCCCGAACTCCCGGCGGATCAGCTTCAGTGCGACGGGTTGCCCGCCGCGCGTGTGCGAGAGGTAGACGGTGCCCATGCCGCCCTCGCCGATCCGGGCGATGAGCCGGTAGCCGGCGGTCTCGCGGGGGTCCTGGGGCTCAAGTGGGGCAAGTACGCTGCCGGTTCCGGTGGTCACGTAGAAAAATCCTACGTGAGGGACCGGGCCCGACCAGCGCGTATGTGCGAGGAAATCCCCTGTGCGGCGGCCCGAGTTGGACCGGCGCTGCGCCGGCCCGTCGGGCCGGGCCCGTACTCCCCCACGTGAGTACGGGCCCACCGCGCGGTCCGTCCCGGCGGTCCGGACGTCCTTCCGGACGCCGTTCCGGTCAGGGGGCGTACTTGTAGCCCACCCGGCGCACGGTCTGGATCGCGCCGCGGTGGGCGGCGCCCAGCTTGCGGCGCAGCCGTGCGACGTGCACGTCGACCGTGCGGCCGTCGCCGACGTGGCCGTAGCCCCAGACGGTGGTGACCAGCTGATCGCGGCTGTGCACCCGGTGCGGGTGCGCGACCAGGTGGGCCAGCAGCTCGAACTCCAGGTACGTCAGGTCCAGGACCTCGCCGTCCACCTCGGCGGTGCGCTGCGCGGGGTCGATGCGGACCAGGCTGTCGCCGGTGACGGCCGCGGCGCCGGTGACCGGGGCGGCGGGGACGGACTGGGGGGAGAAGGCGATCGGCGGCTGCTGGTCGGCCGGTACGAGCACCAGGTAGCCGACCATCGGCGGCTGGCCGGGGAGGCTGGGCAGGGTGTGCGCGGGGGCGGGCAGCCAGGTGGCGCCCGGCGGCAGGAAGTCCACGACGCGAGCCACCTCGTCACGGTCCACGGCGCGCAGGCGGTGCCGCGGACTGGGCGGGAAGCTCGGGTAGGTCAGGGGAGAGGTCGCAGCGGAGGCGGCAGAAGCGAAGGAACGGGTGTTCGCCATGAGTGGTCAGCTCTTTCACGCGGAGTAGTCGGCAGGAGACGTACGTAAAGGCGTCGTCTTGTGTCGTACCGCGCAGACCGAAGGCCTGGGGGAGGTCGGTTCGAGGTCCCGGAGGCTTTAGAGGGCCGGCGCGTTCTTCGCGCGGCAACACACCCGGTCGAAATCGTGATCCTGACGGGACGGCCAGAACGGCTCGAGGTCGCTGCGACCTGTCGTCGAGTAGTGCGGGTGGCTGGCCATGGCTCCATTCAAGCAGATACAGGGGCGCCGGGGCAGACCCCGTCTCATTCTATGGAGCGGAATCCCATATTCCGTGATCATGGCGTGAACGGACCATTGCAATCCCGACAATCCGTCACCCACCCAGTGGCCTGCGCCACTCCAATCCGGTCGCCCCGTATCGCATGGTGAGCGAATCCGTCCCAGGCCCTAGGTGTGTTGTCCGGGCAGGTTGGTGACGCGGCTGGCGGGTGTTTGGCCTTGGATGCCGGTGTGGGGTCGGTGGTAGTTGTACCAGTCGATCC
>NZ_JBHXKA010000014.1:0-99974 GCF_042722885.1 Streptomyces sp. NPDC058401 | reverse complement strand
CCAGGTTGATTTTTTCGGTGCGGCGTTTTCTCGGGGGGGTACACGGTGATGGTGGGGGCCCGGTGGGCGTGGGGGGGGGGGGGCCCATGCCCCGTCCGGGTCCCGTGCTAGCGGATCGGCATGCCCGAGATCGTGCGCGCGATCACCAGCCGCTGGATCTCGCTCGTCCCCTCGAAGATGGTGTAGATCGCGCTGTCGCGGTGCATGCGCTCCACCGGGTACTCGCGGGTGAACCCGTTGCCGCCGAGGATCTGGACCGCCTGCGCGGTGACCTTCTTGGCGGTCTCGCTCGCGAACAGCTTGGACATCGAGCCCTCGGCCGAGGTGAAGGGCTTGCCCGCGACCGCCATCCAGGAGGCCCGCCACACCAGCAGCCGGGCCGCGTCGATGGAGGTCCGCATGTCGGCGAGCTGGAAGGCGACGCCCTGGTTGTCGATGATGGGCCGGCCGAACTGCGTACGGGTCTTCGCGTAGTCCAGCGCCACCTCGTAGGCGGCGCGCGCCGTGCCGACGGCCATGGCGCCGACGGCGGGGCGGGAGGCCTCGAAGGTGGCCATGGCCGCGTTCTTCACGCGCTCGCCGCCGCCCGCCCTGGCCCGCTCGTGGGCCCGTGCGAGCCGCTCGTCCAGCTTCTCCTTGCCGCCGAGCAGGCAGGAACCGGGGATCCGTACGTCCTCCAGCACCACCTCGGCGGTGTGCGAGGCGCGGATGCCGTGCTTCTTGAACTTCTGCCCCTGGGAGAGACCCGGGGTGTTCGGCGGCACGATGAAGGACGCGTGCCCCTTGCTCCCCAGCTCCGGGTCGACGACCGCCACCACGATGTGGACGTTGGCGATGCCGCCGTTGGTCGCCCAGGTCTTGGTGCCGTTGAGCACCCACTCGTCGGTGGCCTGCTCGTACACGGCGCGGGTGCGCATCGCGCCGACGTCGGAGCCGGCGTCGGGCTCGGAGGAGCAGAACGCGGCGACCTTCACGTCGTCGGGGGTGCCGTACATCTGCGGGATCCAGGTCCCGATCTGCTCCTCGGTGCCGTTGGCGACGACGCCGATGGCGGCGAGTCCGGTGCCGACGATCGACAGGGCGATGCCCGCGTCGCCCCAGAACAGCTCCTCCATGGCCATCGGGATGCCGAGGCCGGTGGGGTCGAAGAACTGCTGGGCGTAGAAGTCGAGGGAGTAGATGCCGACCTTGGCGGCCTCCTGGATGACGGGCCACGGAGTCTCTTCGCGCTCGTCCCATTCCGCGGCCGCGGGGCGGATCACGTCGGCGGCGAAGCCGTGGATCCAGTCCCGGACCTGCTTCTGGTCGTCGTTCAGCTCCATGGTGAACTCCGCCATGTCCCCTCCATCTTTCGTCTCGCCTGCCGTACAGCTGGTCGCAAAGAAGTTGTTACCAACGGTAACCCCCACTCCGACTCCAGTCTGTTACCGGCCGGTAAGCACTGTCAAGCAGCAGCGATGACCGACCGCCGATGAGATCACCAGGGTGTGCGGGGTGTTACGTTGCGTGGGCCTCAGGACATCGCAAGGGCGGGGAGTGACACGGCATGGAGACCACACGGCAGGCCGGCGAGCCGGGAGCGGCCGAGCGCCGGCGGCGGGAGCTGCTGGAGGCCGCCGACCGGGTCGTCCTCAGGGACGGCCCCAAGGCGTCCATGAACGCCATCGCGGCGGAGGCCGGGATCACCAAGCCCATCCTCTACCGCCACTTCGGCGACAAGGCCGGCCTCTACCAGGCCCTGGCCGTCCGGCACACGGACGCGCTGCTCGACTCGCTGCGCGCGGCCCTCGACGCCCCCGCCGAACGGCGCAGGCGGGTGGAGGCCACCCTCGACACCTACCTCGCCGCGATCGAGGCACGCCCCCAGGTCTACCGCTTCCTCATGCACCCGGCCGAGGACTCCCAGACGCCGGAGCGCGGCTTCGACGTCGGCCTGCACTCGGCCCCGCTGCTGCGCCGCCTCGGCGAGGAACTGGCCCAGGTGATCGGCGAACGCGTCGACCTCGGCCCCGGCGGCGAACGCCTGGCCCGGGTCTGGGGCCACGGCATCGTCGGCATGATGCACGCGGCGGGCGACTGGTGGCTCGGCGAACGCCCCTGCGAGCGCGCGGAACTCGTCAGCGCCCTCACCGACCTCCTCTGGGGCCGCCTGGCCACAGCCGGCAACCGGGCGGACGGCCCGGGCTTCTGAGCCCACCCGGTCACATCCGGCCCCGCCAAATCCAGCCCCGCCGGGAGGCATCCGGCGCCGCCGGGGCCAAATCCAGCCCCGCCGGCGTTTGGGGCGCGGGGTCTGGGGCGGCGCCCCAGGGCCCCCGGCCCCGCCGGGCTCTCACTCGCCCAGCGCGTGGATCCCGGCCGCACCCCAGTCGGTCTTCCGGATCTGCCGCCGCAGCTTGCGCAGCCGCAGCCCGGTCACCCGGTCCGCGTACACCCCACCGGCCAGGTGATCGCACTCGTGCTGCAGGCACCGCGCGAAGAACCCGGTCCCGGAGATCCGTACGGCCGCCCCGTCCGAGGTCACGCCCTCCACCACCGCGCTGTCCCAGCGGAGCGTCCCCGCCTCCAGCCCCGGCAGGGACAGACAGCCCTCGGGTCCGGTGAACTCGTCCCCGTCCGCGGACACCAGGCGGGGGTTGACGATGTGCCCGACGTGGCGGACGTCCTCGTCGTCGGGGCAGTCGTATACGAACACCCGCTGCCCGACGCCGATCTGGTTCGCCGCGAGGCCGACGCCCTGCGCGGCGTACATCGTGGCGAACATGTCCTCGATGAGCCGGTCGAGGGCCGGACCGAACTCGGTGACCTCCGCGCAAGCGGAATGGAGCACCGGGTCGCCCAGCAGGCTCATGGTGCGGACGATGCCGGAGGTACCGGGGAGGGGGCGCTGTCGCATGGCCGTAAGGGTACGACGGGCGACTATATGAGGAGATCTTCGGCAGACCGGGGGCGCCGCGGTCGGGGCGCGGGCAGGTCATGGATAGGCTGGGGGCGACCGACGCAAGGAGGACAAGGGACGATGGCAGGCAACACGGAGCCGCTTTCGCCGCGGGCCAAGCTGGCCGTGACGGCGGGCAAGGCCGCGGCGGCGGTGTCGCGGGCCGCGGGACGCGGAAGCGGATCGGTGATCGGAGGCAAGGTCGCGCTCAAGCTCGACCCCGATCTCCTCGGCGCGCTGGCGCAGCATCTCGACGTCGTCCTCGTCTCCGCGACGAACGGCAAGACCACGACGACCCGGCTGATCGCGGAGGCCCTGCGGGCCAGCGGTCCGGTCGTCTCCAACGCGCTGGGCGCGAACATGCCCGCGGGCATCACCTCGGCCCTGGCGGGCGGTTCGGACGCCCGCTACGGCGTCATCGAGGTGGACGAGAAGTACCTGGCCGGAGTGGCCCGGGACGTCACCCCCAAGGTGATCGCCCTGCTGAACCTCTCCCGCGACCAGCTGGACCGCGCCGCCGAGACCCGCATGCTCGCGGAGAAGTGGCGCGAGGGCCTCTCGGGCTCCAAGGCGGTCATCGTCGCGAACTGCGACGACCCGCTGATCGTGTGGTCCGCCTCCTCCTCCTCCAACGTGGTGTGGGTCGCGGCCGGCCAGGAGTGGAAGGACGACGCCTGGTCGTGTCCCTCCTGCGGTGGCGTCATGCAGCGTCCGGGCGACGACTGGTTCTGCGGCGAGTGCGGTTTCCGGCGTCCCACCCCGAGCTGGGTGCTCTCCGGTGACCACGTGCTCGACCCGCACGGCAGCGCCTGGCCGATCAGCCTCCAGCTGCCGGGCCGCGCCAACAAGGCGAACGCGGCCACCTCGGCCGCCGTGGCAGCCGTCTTCGGCGTCCCGCCGCAGGTGGCGCTGGAGCGGATGTACCAGGTGCAGGCCGTCGCCGGACGCTACGACGTGGTGAGCTTCCAGGGCCGCGAACTGCGGCTGCTGCTCGCGAAGAACCCGGCGGGCTGGCTGGAGACGTTCTCCCTCATCGACCCGCCGCCGACCCCGGTGATCCTGTCGGTCAACGCGCGCGGTGCGGACGGCACGGACACCTCGTGGCTGTGGGACGTGGACTACCCGCGCCTGGCCGGCCACCCGATCTTCGTGATCGGCGACCGCAAACTGGACCTCGCGGTCCGCCTGGAGGTCGCGGGCCTGGACTTCCGGGTGTGCGAGACCCTCGACGAGGCCGTGCAGCTGGCGCCGCCCGGACAGATCGAGCTGATCGCCAACTACACCGCCTTCCAGGACGTGCGCCGCCGCGTCGGCAACTAGTACCCATAAGGACAAGAGCATGAGCGACAACAGCCTGCGTCTGGTGTGGGTCTACCCCGACCTGCTCAGCACGTACGGAGACCAGGGCAACGCCCTGGTCGTCGAGCGCCGGGCCCGCCGGCGCGGCCTGGACGTGCAGCGCGTGGACGTGCGCAGCGACCAGCCGATCCCGACCTCGGGCGACATCTACCTGATCGGCGGCGGTGAGGACCGGCCGCAGCGGCTGGCCGCGGAGCGGCTGCTGCGCGACGGCGGGCTGGAGCGCGCCGTCTCGAACGGGGCGATCGTCTTCTCCGTCTGCGCCGGGTACCAGATCCTGGGCCAGGAGTTCGTCAACGACGTCGGCCAGCGCCAGGAGGGCCTCGGCCTGCTGGACGTGGTGACCGTGCGCGGCGAGGGCGAGCGGTGCGTCGGCGACGTGCTGGGCGACATCGACCCGCGGCTCGGTCTGCCGCAGCTGACCGGCTTCGAGAACCACCAGGGCGTCACGCACCTCGGCCCGACGGCCAAGCCCTTCGCGCGGGTCTCCATGGGCCGGGGCAACGGCACGGGTGACGGCACCGAAGGCGCGTACAACGACACGGTGTTCGGCACGTACATGCACGGTCCCGTGCTGGCGCGCAACCCGCTGATCGCGGACCTGCTGCTGAAGCTGGCCCTCGACGTGAACGCGCTGCCGCCCATCGACGACCGCTGGTACGAGGCGCTGCGCGCCGAGCGGATCGCGGCCGCCACGCAGCCCGCGTAGCCTCCCCGCACCCGTCGTTCGGCCCGGATTCCCCTGCTGGGGTCCGGGCCGACGTGTTTTCGTACGACTGATCTGACCAGCATGTGGAGGATGGTTCAGTCCACCCTCGATCCGCTTGTAGGGTGCTGGGTAGTTCCAACCGGACGACGTGGTCCGGTCGTCGGCCCACGTTGCAAAGGTCCTCCTGCCATGCGCATTGGTGTGCTCACTTCCGGAGGCGACTGCCCCGGGCTCAATGCCGTCATCCGCTCCGTCGTGCACCGCGCCGTCGTCGACCACGGGGACGAGGTCATAGGTTTCCACGACGGCTGGCGCGGTCTGCTGGAGTGCGACTACCGCAAGCTCGACCTGGACGCCGTGAGCGGCATCCTGGCCCGTGGCGGAACGATTCTGGGCTCCTCCCGGGTCCAGCCCGCCCATCTGCGCGACGGCGTGGAGCGGGCCCGCGGCCACGTCGCCGACCTCGGCCTCGACGCGATCATCCCGATCGGCGGCGAGGGCACGCTGAAGGCCGCGAACCTGCTCTCGCAGGGCGGCCTGCCGATCGTCGGCGTACCGAAGACGATCGACAACGACATCGCCTCCACCGACGTCACCTTCGGCTTCGACACCGCCGTCGGGGTCGCCACCGAGGCCCTGGACCGGCTGAAGACCACCGCGGAGTCGCACCAGCGCGTGATGGTCGTGGAGGTCATGGGCCGCCACACCGGCTGGATCGCCCTGCACTCGGGCATGGCGGCCGGCGCGCACGCCATCGTCGTGCCGGAGCGCCCCTTCGACATCGAGCGGCTGACGGCGATCGTCGGCGAACGCTTCGAGCAGGGCAAGCGCTTCGCGATCGTCGTGGTGGCCGAGGGCGCCAAGCCCGCCGACGGCAGCTCGATGGCCCTGGAGAGCGGCGGCACCGACATGTACGGCCACGAGCGCTTCGCCGGCATCGGCAACCGCCTCGCCGTCGAGCTGGAGGAACGTCTCGGCAAGGAGGCCCGGCCGGTCATCCTGGGCCACGTCCAGCGCGGCGGCACGCCCACCGCGTACGACCGGGTGCTGGCGACCCGCTTCGGCTGGCACGCGGTGGAGGCGGCCCACCGGGGCGAGTTCGGGATGCTCACGGCGCTGCGCGGCACGGACATCGTCATGGTCCCCCTCGACGAGGCCGTGCAGACCCTGAAGACGGTCCCGTCCGAGCGCTACGACGAGGCGCAGAACGTCCTGTGATCTTTCCCCCTTTCTCCGCGTCACTCCCGTAATGGCCGCCCCCGGACGATTCCCGTCCGGGGGCGGCATTACTGTGGTGGGGCACCACGGGTCAAGGGAGTGAAGAGATTGAGTTACCTCGCGCACGACGGCATGGACATGGAGATGGACCTGCCGCCCTTCACCCTCGGGCGCGGGCTGGAGTTCTCCTTCGACGCCTTCTTCCTGATCGGTTCGGTCCTAGGCCTCGCGCTGTACGCGTGGGGTGTGGTGCGGCTGCGCCGGCGCGGGGACGCGTGGCCGGTCGGCCGGACCGTCGCCTTCACCATCGGCGTGCTGAGCGTGGCCCTGGTGATGTGCACCAAGCTGAACGACTACGGCATGGTCATGTTCAGCGTGCACATGGTCCAGCACATGGTGATCAGCATGCTCAGCCCGATCCTGCTGCTGCTGGGCGCGCCCGTGACGCTGGCGCTGCGCGCGCTGCCGCCGGCGGCCCGCGGCCACAAGGGGCCGCGCGAGCTGCTGCTGATGCTCCTGCACAGCCGGTACATGAAGGTGATCACCCATCCGGTGTTCACCATCCCGATGTTCATCGCCAGCCTCTACGGCCTGTACTTCACCCCGCTCTTCGACTTCCTGATGGGGTCGAAGACCGGTCACATCGCGATGATGGTGCACTTCCTCGCCGTCGGCCTCGTCTTCTTCTGGCCGATCATGGGCGTGGACCCGGGTCCGCACCGCCCCGGCTACGTGATGCGGATGCTGGAGCTGTTCGCCGGAATGCCCTTCCACGCCTTCTTCGGCATCGCGCTGATGATGGCGAGCGAGCCGATGATCAAGACGTACGCGAACCCGCCCGCCTCCCTGGGCATCGACCCGCTGCTCGACCAGCAGTGGGGCGGCGGCATCGCCTGGGCCTTCAGCGAGGTCCCCTCGGTGCTGGTCCTGATCGCGCTGGTCTACCAGTGGTACCACTCGGAACAGCGGGCGGCGAAGCGCTCCGACCGGTCCGAGGACCGCAACGGGGACCAGGAGCTGGCGGCCTACAACTCGTATCTCGCTTCGCTCCAAGCGCGTGGCCAGTAGCGCGGGAGCACCCTGAGGCGCCACCATGGGGCATGACCGGATCCGTGAAGGCGATGGCAGTGATGACCTTCGCCTCTCTGGTGGCGATCGCCACGTATTCCGTGGCCCTGGGAAGCAACGGCTGGCTGTGGTTCGGCTGGGTCGTGCTGGGGCTGCTCACCGCGGGAATGGCCGCCTCGGGCGGAACCTGAGTAGGTACCCGAGTACCAGCGCCCTCCACCCCCCGGCGACCCGTCCGTAGGATGTCCGTGACCACGGGACGTCGACGGGAGCCGCTTGGTGTTCTACCACTTGCTCAAGCACGTGATCCTGGGGCCGCTGCTGCGGCTCCTGTTCCGGCCCCGCATCGAAGGACTGGAGAACATCCCGGAGGACGGGGCCGCGATCATCGCGGGCAACCACCTCTCCTTCTCGGACCACTTCCTGATGCCCGCGATCCTCAAGCGGCGCATCACCTTCCTCGCGAAAGCCGAGTACTTCACGGGACCGGGGGTGAAGGGACGGCTCACGGCCGCCTTCTTCCGCAGCGCCGGACAGATCCCGGTCGACCGCTCCGGCAAGGATGCCGGTCAGGCGGCGCTGCGCGAGGGGCTCGGGGTGCTGTCCAAGGGCGAGCTGCTCGGCATCTACCCGGAGGGCACCCGCTCGCACGACGGACGGCTGTACAAGGGCAAGGTGGGCGTGGCCGCGATGGCGCTGGGCGCCGGGGTGCCCGTCGTCCCGTGCGCGATGGTCGGGACCTTCGAGATCCAGCCGCCCGGACAGAAGATCCCCAGCATCCGCCGGGTCACGATCCGCTTCGGCCGGCCGCTGGACTTCTCCCGGTACGAAGGGATGGAGGGCGAGCGGGCCGTGCTGCGGGCCATCACCGACGAGATCATGTACGAGGTCCTCGCGCTGTCCGGCCAGGAGTACGTGGACCGGTACGCCGCCGAGGTGAAGGCGGAGGAAGAGGAAGCACGGAAGAAGGCCCGGCGCAGGACGCGCTGAGCCTTCTCCCGTGAGGTGGTGCGGAGCGGTTGCCGCCCGGTTCCGGCTAGCGGATGGCGGGGAGCTCGTCGATCACCCGCTGGTCGGCGGCCGGGGCCGGCGCGATCAGCTTGGCGGCGACGGGGGCCGGGGCCACCGGAGTGGCGTGCGGAGCGCACTTCACGTCCTGGGCGTCGACCTTGCCGGTGAGCAGGTAGGTGTCCACCCGGGTGTTGATGCAGGGGTTCACCAGGCCGGTGACTCCGTGCGAGCCGGCGTTCTGCTCGGTGATCAGACGCGAGCCGGCGAGCCGGTTGTGCAGGGAGACCCCGCCCTTGTACGGCGTGGCGGCGTCACGCTCGGACTGGACGATGAGCACCGGCGGCAGGCCGCGGTGGGCGCCGACACCGACCTCGATGGCGTTGTGCTGCTTGGACTTCCAGGTGGCGCAGGGCAGGTTCATCCACGCGTTGGCCCAGGTCATGAAGGGGTACTGGGCGTGCAGCTTGGTGTTGTCCCGGTCCCACTTGGACCAGCTGGTGGGCCACTTGGCGTCGGCGCACTCCACGGCGGTGTAGACGGCGTTGCCGTTCTCCGCCGAGGCGTTGCCCGCGGTGTCGCTCATGTCGGGGGCGATGGCGTCGATCAGCGCCTGCGTGTCGCCGGCCTCGTACGCGGCCCAGGTCTGGGCGACGGGCACCCAGGAGGAGTCGTAGTACGGGGCGCTCTGGAAGAAGCCGATGAGCTCGGCCGGGCCGACGATCCCGCCGAGCGGGTTGGCCTTGGCCTTGGCGCGGAGCGTCAGCCACTTGGCCTCGACCGCGGCGCGGGTGGTGCCGAGGTGGAAGGAGGCGTCGTTCTTGGCGACCCAGTCCTCCCAGTCGTTCCAGCGCGTCTGGAAGGCGATGTCCTGGCCTAGGTTGGCCTCGTACCAGATGTTGTCGCGGTCCGGGTCGACGACGCTGTCCACGATCATGCGGCGCACGTGGGTCGGGAACAGGGTCGCGTAGACCCCGCCGATGTAGGTGCCGTAGGAGACGCCGATGAAGTTCAGCTTCTTCTCGCCGAGGGCGGCACGGATGACGTCCAGGTCACGCGCGATGTTCGGCGTGGTCATGAACGGCAGCATCTCGCCGCTGCGCTCCTTGCAGCCGTCCGCGTACTCCTCGGCGAGCTTGCGCTGGGCGTTCTTGTCGGCCTTGCTGTCCGGCACCGGGTCGGCCTTGGGGGCCTTGACGTACTCCTGCGGGTCGATGCAGGAGATCGGCGCGGAGTGGCCGACGCCGCGCGGGTCGAAGCCCACAAAGTCGTACGCCTTGGCCGTGTTGACCCACAGCGGGCTCTTGGTGGTGGTGCGCCGGGGGAAGCGCATGCCCGAGGCACCGGGACCGCCGGGGTTGTACAGGAGCGCGCCCTGGCGCTCGTCCTTGGTGCCGGTGCTGACGGCGCGGTCGACCGCGAGGTCGATCGTCTTGCCGAACGGCTTGCTGTAGTCCAGCGGGACCTTCACATAGCCGCACTGGATGGGCTTCTCGAAGCCCCAGTCGGCCGGACAGTCCTTCCAGTCGATCCCGGTGCGCGCCGCGCGGGCGGCGGCGATCGAAGTGCCGATCGTCTCGGCGATCTGGTTGTCGCGGCCGTAGGACCCGGACTCGAAGGTCTGGGCGGCCGACGCGGACGGGGCGAGCAGCAGGCTCGCCGCCAGCGTGCCGGTGATCAGTGTGGCGGCGCTCCCCAGCGCCGCGTTGCGTATCACGTGGTTGTTCCCCCTGCGTCATCTGCCGCCGTGAGCGGCGTGGTTCGTGCCGGTGTGGATGTGCGTCGGCACGTGCAGGGGATACTTCCGCCTGACCGGGAGCGGGCGACAGAGCACGGGGCGGTTCTTTGCCAACCCGATATCCGGAAATGCGTGTACCGCTGAGCGGTGTCGGGTTCGTCCCGGGTTCGCAGGCCCCCGGCCGGGGCCGCCGCCCGGCTTCACCAACCGTGGTCGGCGCAGGCGGAGTCGAGCAGTTCGCGCAGGCGCAGGGCGTCCGGGGCCAGGGCCGTGACCAGGACGGCCGGTCCCGCCAGCGGGGTGAGCGCCGCGAACTCCCCCAGCATCCCGGCCTGCGGCGGGGACTTCGCGAACTCCGGGTCCACCACCAGCAGCTGGCCCAGCGCCCGGTGGCCCGCCAGTCCCGCCGGACCGTCCCAGCCGCCGGGCGCACCGGGACCACAGGCCAGCTCCTGGTCCAGCAGCGGTTTCCCGTCCCGGGTCACGGTGAGCCGGGACCGCAGCAGGCCCGGAGCCTCCCCGGTGCGGCCGAGCACCTGCTCCTCGCGCAGCAGGAGCCGGGCGGTGGGCGCCAGTTCGGCCCGGGTGGACACCCGCAGGTCGCTGCCGCGCACCGAGACGAGGGGCTCCGGAAGCCAGCGCACCGCCGCCCCGTCCGCGAGCCGGAGCCGTACGTCGTACCGCGCGGGTTCCCCGTGCCGGCCGGGCAGCGCGAGGGTGGCGGCCGCCGAGCGGAGCACCAGCCGGGCGCCCGGTCCGGCGGTGGCCTCGATCCGCAGCCGGTCGCCGCCCAGGGGGGCGCTCATGGCGCCGACCAGCATGACGCCCGCCTCGCCGGGCCCGCCCCGGGTGCGGCGCAGGGCCAGCGGCCCCTCACCGGCCAGCAGCGGCAGCACGGTGGAGCCCCGGCCGTCGGCCACGGCGCCGATCCGGGCGGTGGCGCGGAGGCCGGCCGGAGGGGGCATTCCTTCCGGGCTCGCCGCGGGGAGCGCCGTAGGACTCGCCGTGGGGCTCGCCGTGGGGCTCACCGGGCGGTCCAGGCGGCGATCCGCTCGCGCACCCAGGCGGCCACCGGGGCCACCCCTTCCTCGCTGCGCAGGGACTGGAAGGCGACGGGCAGTTCGCCACGCTGCTCGGCGGCGTCGCGGGCCATCCGGCCCAGGTCCGAGCCGACGTGGGGGGCGAGGTCGGTCTTGTTGACGACGAGCAGGTCGGCGGTGGTGACGCCGGGGCCGCCCTTGCGCGGGATGTCGTCGCCTCCGGCCACGTCGATGACGAAGATCTGGGCGTCGACGAGGCCCCGGGAGAAGGTGGCGGTGAGGTTGTCCCCGCCGGACTCGACGAGGATCAGGTCGAGCCGGCCGAGCCCCTCGAAGGCCTCCTCCAGTTCCTCGACGGCCTCCAGGTTGGCGGAGATGTCGTCGCGGATGGCGGTGTGCGGGCAGGCGCCGGTCTCGACGGCGCTGATCCGCTCGGGCGGCAGGACGGCTTCGCGGAGCAGGAACTCCGCGTCCTCGCGGGTGTAGATGTCGTTGGTGACCACGGCCATGGACAGTTCCGTGCGCAGGGCCCGGCAGAGGGCGGCGACGGTGGCGGTCTTGCCGGAGCCGACGGGCCCGCCGAGGCCGATGCGCAGGGCCCTGCGGGTGCCGTCGGCGCGCAGCGGCTCGGCGCTGTGGGTGTGGCGGTGCGGGAAGGTCACCGTGTGGTCGAGGTGCATGGCAGGCTCCTTGAGCTGAGGCGGGGGGGCGGGTGCGGGGTGGGGCGCGGGTGGGGCGCGGGTGGGGCGCCCGCCCGTTCCGTACGGGGCGGGCGGGCGCCCGGTCAGGAGGCGAAGAGGCGTACCGGCCAGTCGGCATGGGCCTGCGCCGCGATGTCCAGCAGCGGCGAGGAGGCCGCGGGCAGGGTGTGCGTACCGTCGGCGCGGGCCCGTAGCGCGGCCCGCTCCGCGTGCCGGGACACGGAGTCCAGCTCGGGGGCGAGCCCGGCCAGGACCCGGCTCGCCTGGAAGGGGTCCAGGCCGAGCAGCCGTACGGTGGCGGTGGCCGGCCCGCTCACGCTCTCGTACGCCGCCACGTGCGCGGCGTCGAGCGCCCCGAGCCCCGCCGACCGGGCGGTGACGCCGAGCACCACGGGCTGGTGCGCCCCGCGCGGGAACGCCGCGGCCAGCGCGTCGAGTTCCGCGCCGGGCCAGGTGGCGCGGGCGGCCCGCATCAGCTGGCGCCCGAGCCGCCGCCCGGCCGCGCGCAGCGCGGGCGACGGGGTCCGGGCGTCCGCGGCTTCGTCGAGGTCCGCCGGGTCGATCCCGAGGGCGGCCGCCGCGGCGAGTGCGGCCGCGACGAGCCCGGCGGTGTGCAGCCGGCCCCGGCAGAACTCCGCCAGGGTGGCGGCGTCGTGGATCCGGCCCGCCTTGCAGGCGGCCTCGGCGCCGCCGGAGTGGGCGTGCCCTCCGGCGGGGAAGCGGCCGTCGGCGAGGACGAGGAGGGTGGCGAGGCTCATCGGAAGACCTCGCCCCTCAGAAGAGGCCCCATCAGAAAAGGAAGTAGCGTTGGGCCATGGGGAGTTCCGCCGCGGGGGCCGGTTCCACCACTTCGCCGTCGATGGTGACGGTGAAGGTGTCGGCGTCGACCTCCACCCTCGGCATGGCGTCGTTGTTGCGCATGTCCGCCTTGGTGACCTTGCGGGTGCTCTCGATGGCTACGAACTCCTTGCCGAGTCCGAGCCGTTCGGGCAGTTGGTCGTCGAGGGCCGCCTGGGCGGTGAAGTTCACCGAGTTGAGCCCGGGGGCCCGCCCGTACGCTCCGAACATGGGGCGCGGCAGAACCGGCTGCGGGGTGGGGATGGAGGCGTTGGCATCGCCCATCTGCGCGTAGGCGATCTGGCCTCCCTTGATGACCAGTTCGGGCTTGACCCCGAAGAAGGCGGGCTTCCACAGCACCAGGTCGGCGAGCTTGCCGGTCTCGATGGAGCCGATCTCGCGGGCCAGGCCCTGGGCGACGGCGGGGTTGATCGTGTACTTGGCGACGTAGCGGCGGGCCCGGTGGTTGTCGGCGGGGCCGTCGCCGGGCAGGGAGCTGCGCCGCTTCTTCATCACGTGGGCGGTCTGCCAGGTCCGCAGGATCACCTCGCCGACGCGGCCCATGGCCTGGGCGTCGGAGGAGATGATCGAGATGGCTCCGAGGTCGTGCAGGACGTCCTCGGCGGCGATGGTGGAGGGCCGGATCCGGGACTCGGCGAAGGCCAGGTCCTCGGGGACGGCCGGGTTGAGGTGGTGGCAGACCATGAGCATGTCGAGGTGTTCCTCGACGGTGTTGACGGTGTGCGGCCGGGTCGGATTCGTGGAGCTGGGCAGGATGTTCGGCTCGGAGACCACGGTGATGATGTCGGGGGCGTGCCCGCCGCCCGCGCCTTCGGTGTGGTACGAGTGGATGGTCCGGCCGCCGATGGCGGCGAGGGTGTCGGCGACGAACCCGGCCTCGTTGAGGGTGTCGGTGTGGATGGCGGCCTGGGCGCCGGTCTCCTCGCAGACGGTGAGGCAGGCGTCGATGACGGCGGGGGTGGATCCCCAGTCCTCGTGGAGCTTGAAGCCGAGCGCCCCGCCGCGCAGTTGGGAGTACATGCCCTCGCGGGACATGGTGTTGCCCTTGCCGAGCAGGCCGATGTTGACGGGGAAGGCCTCCAGCGCGGCGAACATCCGGGCCAGGTGCCAGGGTCCGGGGGTGACGGTGGTGGCCTTGGTGCCCTCCGCGGGGCCGGTGCCGCCGCCGACGAGGGTGGTGATGCCGGAGGCGAGGGCCTCCTCGATCACGGTCGGGGAGATGAAGTGCACGTGGGCGTCGACGGCGCCGGCGGTGAGGATCTTCCCGTTGCCGGCGATGATCTCGGTCTCGGGGCCGATCACCAGCGCCCGGTCGACGCCGTCCATGGTGTCGGGGTTGCCCGCCTTGCCGATGCCGCAGATCCGGCCGTCGCGGATGCCCACGTCGGCCTTGACGATGCCCCAGTGGTCGAGGATCACCACTCCGGTGATGACGGTGTCGGCGGCTCCTTCGGCGCGGGTGGTGCGCGCCTGGCCCATGGATTCGCGGATGACCTTGCCGCCGCCGAAGACGGCCTCGTCGCCGGCCCGGCCGGGGCCGCCCGCGAGGTCCTGCTCGATCTCGACGAAGAGGTCGGTGTCGGCGAGGCGGATGCGGTCGCCCGTGGTGGGCCCGAAGAGGTCGGCGTAGACCTGGCGCGATATCTCAGCCATCGAGCGGCCCTCCGGTCTCCCCGCGCAGTCCGGGTACGGTGCGCAGTCCTGCCAGCGGTACGAGGGCCACGGCGACCGGGATCCCCGGCTCGAAGCGGACCGCGGTGCCGGCGGCGATGTCGAGGCGCAGCCCGCGGGCGGCCCCGCGGTCGAAGTCGAGGCCGGGGTTGGCCTCGGCGAAGTGGTAGTGCGAGCCGACCTGGACGGGCCGGTCGGCGGAGTTGAGCACGGTGAGTCGGGTGACGGGCCGGCCTTCGTTGAGGCGCACCGGGCCGTCCCCGTAGGCGATTTCGCCGGGGATCATGCGGGTACTCGCTCTCAGACGATGGGGTCGTGGACGGTGACGAGCTTGGTGCCGTCCGGGAAGGTCGCCTCGACCTGGACGTCGTGGATCATCTCGGGTATCCCCTCCATGACCTCCTCGCGGGAGAGCACGGTCCGCCCGGAGGCCATCAGCTCGGCCACCGTCCGCCCGTCGCGGGCCCCTTCGAGAATGTGTGCGGTGATCAGGGCTATCACCTCGGGGTGGTTGAGGAGCACACCCCGCGCCCTGCGTCTCTCGGCCACGTCGGCGGCCACGTGGATGAGCAGTCTCTCCTGCTCGTGGGGGGTCAGCTGCACAGCTATCACCAAGCTTCCGGGACATGATCAACATCGCGCCGAGCCGACCCTATGGGCCTTCAACACTTTGTTGACCTGCGCATATCCGAGCCAAGCATGTCTTGCCCAACGCGGGGCAAGGCTTTCCGTCCCGCCCACCGCCGCTTTGCCCGCGCATGGGTGACCATTGACGGAAGGAACGTGGCCGCCACGCTAGGGGCCTCGCTTTTCCGCTGAGTTAACCCACGTTTCGCGCAGGTACCCGGTTCAGCCCCGGGCACCGCACAGCCCGGTTCCGTATACGGAGCCGTCCACGAGGAGCTGCATGTTCGTCAACCCCGTCCGCCACATCACCTTCGACGCGCAGGAGCCGTACCGGCTGGCGCAGTTCTGGTCCGCCGTGACCGGTTTCCCCATCCACCCCGACGACCAGCCGGACGACGACGAGATCCTGCTGGACCCGGGTCAGCCGGGCGTGCCCGGGGTGCTCTTCGTCCGGGTGCCCGAGGGGAAGTCGGCGAAGAACCGGGTCCACTTGGACATCCAGCCCGTGACCGGGACCCGCGACGAGAACGTCGAGCGGCTCATAGGGCTCGGCGCGAAGGTGCAGGCCGACCACCGCCGGGAGGGCGGCCTGGGCTGGGTCACCCTGACCGACCCCGAGGGCAACGAACTGTGCATCGAGCGCAGCGTGTCGGAGCGCGCCGAGGCCTGACGGGCCCCGCATCGGGTCCCGACCGGGCCCACGGCGGGCCCGACCGGCTTCACGGCGGGCCCGACCGGCCTCACCGCGGGCCCGACCGGCCCCACCGCGGGCCCGACCGGCCCCACCGCGGGCCCGACCGGCCCCACATCAGGTCCCGGCCGGCCTCAACAGCCGGTACGCGTCCCCGCCGGAGTCCCGGCGGCGGCCGTCCAGGGCAGGGCGATCCAGACGGTCTTGCCGCCGTCCTCGGTCGGGCTGACCGAGAGCCGGCCGCCGGCCTCCGCGGCGAGCCAGCGGATGATGACCATCCCCCGGCCGTTGTCCTGCTGGACGGCGGCCGGGAGCCGCTTGGGCCAGCGCGGGTGGCTGTCGGTGACCCCGATGCGGAGCCACTCCTCGCGCTCCAGGCGGATGTCCACGGTGAAGGTCGGCGACTGGCCGAAGGTGTGCTGCACGGAGTTGGTGGCCAGTTCCGAGACGATGAGCCGGATGCTGTCGGCGGCTTCGGTGCCCTCGGAGAGTCCCCACTCGCCCAGCACCTCCGCGACGTAGCGGCGGGCGGCCGCGACCGAGGCGGGATCGCTCGGCAGAGTGACGGATGCTTCCTGGTGATCTGCCATGGCGACGGTCCCTTTCCCACCGGGGCGAAGCCGCCCCGGATCTGTGCTGGACGCCAGAGTGCCACCCATCGTCCCGTCGTTTCCGCCGATCCCTCAAGATATGCATATATCTGTCGCTCAATGCGGTGAACTCTGCTACGGAAGAGCGTATTTGGACGGCAGACTGGTGCGACCTGTGCCGGTGGAAGGAGGCGGATGTGCAGCAGGGTCCCGCGGTGCGCCGGCGCAAGCTCGGCGAGGAGCTGCGTGCCCTCCGCGATCGGTCCGGACTCACCAGCGGTGAGGCGGCCCGGCTCGCGGGATGGCACCAGTCGAAGATCAGCCGCATCGAGACGGGGCGCAGCGGCGTCAAGGTGGAGGACATCAGGATCCTGCTCGACGTCTACGGGGAGGATGTCGTGAGCGCGCAGCAGCGCGCCCTGCTGGAGGCCCTCTCGGCCTCGGCGGCGGGCCCCGCCCCGGACGAGGACACCGGGCGCGGGCGCCAGTGGTGGCACGACTACCGGGGGCTGCTGCCGCAGGAGTACCGGGACTTCATCAGCCTGGAGGCGGGTGCGCGTTCGGCCCGCACCGTCGAGCTGTCGGTGGTGCCGGGGCTGCTGCAGACCCCGGAGTACGCGCGGGCGGTGACCCGGGCCGCGCTGGGCGGGCTGCCGGAGCCGAAGGTGGAGGCGCTGGTCGACGTACGCCTGGCGCGTCAGTCCGTCCTGCGGGCGGATCCGCCGCTGGAGCTGAGTGCCGTCCTGGACGAGGCGGTGCTGCGGCGCGCGATCGGCGGGGCGGGGGTGATGGAGGAGCAGCTGAGGCACCTGGTGGAGGTGTCGCGTTTGCCCCAAGTGCGGCTTCAGGTACTGCCGTTCAGCGTAGGGGGACATCTCGGCCTGACTGGACCGTTCGTTATCTTCTCATTTCCGAACATCGCCGATCTGGATGTGGTGGTACTCGACCATTTGACGAGTAGCCTCTATCTGGAGCGGAAGGAAGACCTTGAGGCGTACAGCGCCGCGTTCCGCACCATCCAGGCGCACGCCCTCCCGCCCCGCGATTCGTCGGATCTCATCAGCGCCCTCGCTGACGACGCGTAAGGAGGCACCTCCGTGTCCGCAACCCCCTTATCCACAGGCGGACTTCTGAACAGCGCGCGGTGGCGGCGAAGCAGCCGCAGCACCGGAATGAACAACTGTGTGGAAACGGCCGTCCTCGGTGGCGGCCTGCTGGCCGTCCGCGACTCCAAGCGGGCGGACGGCCCGGCCGTGCTCTTCACCGGGCCGGCCTGGCACGGCTTCCTCGTCACCGTTCGTGCGGATCTCGGGACGTAGGAACGCAGGACTCACCAACGCACCAGGTAGCACCAGGTAGCACCAGGTAGCACCGCACCAACGCACCAGTAGCACCGCAGGACGCAGGAACGCGGGAGCGCCCGTAGCGGCTCCGTTCAGCGGTCCGTGGCTCCGGCCGGAGCGGTCCTCAGGATCGTCTCCACCGCACGGCTGATCTCCTCCCCCGTGAGATCCGCCCGCGCGGTCAGTCGCAGCCGGGAGATGCCGTCCGGTACCGACGGCGGCCGGAAGCACCCCACGGACAGACCTGCCTCGCGGCAGTCGGCGGCCCAGCGCAGTGCCGCCGAAGCCGACGGGGCCCGTACCGACACCACGGCCGCGTCCGGCCGGGCCGCGGTCAGGCCGGACGCGGTGAGCCGCCCGTACAGTTCGGCAGCCACCGCGCGGGCCCGGTCCGCGCGCTCCGGTTCCCGCTGGAGCAGGCGCAGGGCGGCCAGTGCGGCGCCCGTCGCGGCCGGGGCCAGCCCGGTGTCGAAGATGAAGGTCCGCGCCGTGTTGACCAGGTGGCGGATCACCTTGGCCGGGCCGAGCACCGCACCGCCCTGGCTTCCCAGGGACTTCGAGAGGGTCAGCGTCGCGACCACCCCGGGAGCCCCCGCGAGCCCGGCCGCGTGCAGCGCACCGCGGCCGCCCTCGCCCAGCACCCCGAGGCCGTGCGCATCGTCCACCAGCAGGGCCGCGCCCTCGGCCCGGCAGGCCTCGGCGTGGGCCGCGAGCGGAGCGGCGTCCCCGTCGACGGAGAACACCGAGTCGGTGACCAGCAGCGCCCGCCCCCGGTGGGCGGCGAGCGTCTTGCGGGCGGCGTCCGGGTCGCAGTGCGGGACGACGGCGGTCTCGGCGCGCGACAGCCGGCAGCCGTCCACGATCGAGGCGTGGTTGCCCGCGTCCGAGGCGACCAGGGTGCCCCGGTCGCTGAGCGCGGTGACGGCGGCCAGATTGGCCGCGTACCCGGAGGAGAGCACGAGCGCCGCCTCGAACCCGCAGAAGGCCGCCAGCTCCCGTTCCAGCTCGGCGTGCAGTTCGGTGGTGCCGGTGACCAGGCGCGATCCGGTGGCCCCCGCGCCCCAGCGCTCGGCGGCCTCGCGCGCCCCCCGTACGGTCTCGGGGTGCCGGGACAGCCCCAGGTAGTCGTTGCTGGCGAGGTCGAGGAGCGGGGAGTCCGCCGGCCGCGGACGCAGCGTCCGGACGAGTCCGGCCTGCTCCCTGGCCCGCTCCGCGTCGTCGATCCAGGAGAAGACGTCCACGGGGGCGGGGGTGTGCTGGTGCGGCATCGACGGTCCTCGGGTTTTTGTCGGCAGTCCACAGACCTGCCCGACCCTAACCGCCCGTGACCCCTGCGTCAGGTGTGGCGATACACACACTCTCTTCCGGCCATGTTGTTCGATCTCTCCTTGGCCGGGAGTACCCGGGTGGGACAGGATCGGCATCATGGACCTGCTGAACACCCTCGTGGACAAGGGGCTGCGGCGTGAGCTGCCGACCCGCGAAGAGGCACTCGCCGTGCTGGCGACCTCTGACGACGAACTGCTCGACGTGGTGGCCGCGGCCGGCAAGGTGCGCCGACAGTGGTTCGGGCGCCGGGTCAAGCTGAACTACCTGGTCAACCTGAAGTCGGGGCTCTGCCCCGAGGACTGCTCGTACTGTTCCCAGCGGCTGGGATCCAAGGCCGAGATCCTCAAGTACACGTGGCTGAAGCCCGACGAGGCCTCCCAGGCCGCGGCCGCCGGCGTCGCCGGCGGGGCCAAGCGGGTGTGCCTGGTGGCGAGCGGGCGGGGTCCGACGGACCGCGACGTGGACCGCGTCGGCAAGACGATCGCGGCCATCAAGGAGCAGAACGAGGGCGTCGAGGTGTGCGCCTGCCTCGGTCTGCTGTCGGACGGCCAGGCCGAGCGCCTGAAGGACGCGGGCGCGGATGCCTACAACCACAACCTCAACACCTCCGAGGCCACGTACGGCCAGATCACCAAGACCCACACCTACGCGGACCGGGTCGACACGGTGCAGAAGGCGCACGCCGCCGGCCTGTCGGCCTGCTCGGGACTGATCGCGGGCATGGGCGAGAGCGACGAGGACCTCGTCGACGTCGTCTACGCGCTGCGCGAGCTCGACAGCGACTCGGTCCCGGTCAACTTCCTGATCCCCTTCGAGGGCACCCCGCTGGCCAAGGAGTGGAACCTCACCCCGCAGCGCGCCCTGCGCATCCTCGCGATGGTCCGCTTCGTCTGCCCCGACGTCGAGGTCCGCATCGCGGGCGGCCGCGAGGTGCACCTGCGCACCCTGCAGCCGCTGGCGCTGCACATCGCGAACTCGATCTTCCTGGGCGACTACCTGACCAGTGAGGGCCAGGCCGGACAGGCCGACCTCGACATGATCGCGGACGCCGGTTTCGAGGTGGAGGGCGCCGGTACGACGACCCTTCCCGCGCACCGCTCCGACGTCGCGGCGGCGGCCACCACCGGGGGCTGCGGTTCGAAGGGCTCCGGCGCCCCGGGCTCCGGCGCCTCGGTCTGCGGCTCCTCCGCCACGGCGGGCGAGTCCGGCTGCGGCTCGGCGTGCGGCGGCTGCTCGGGACACGCCGGGCACGAGGCCCCCGTAGCGGCTTCCGTGGCCGCTCCGGTCACGGAAGCGGTACCGGCTCAGGCGGAGGCGGGCGAGGTCCGGCCCGGTCTGGTGGCGGTACGCCGCCGCGGTGCGGGAACGGACCTCGCGCCCAATGCCTGACCAGCACCACGCGCAGCACTCGCACGACCCGGTCGGTTCGACCGACGCGCTGCCGGCCGCCGAACTGCTCGCGCTGGACCGGCAGCACGTCTGGCACCCGTACGGCCCGATGCCCGGGCGGCAGGAGCCGCTCGTCGTCGCCTCCGCCTCGGGGGTCCGCCTCCGGCTGGCCGAGCCCGCTCAGGGGCACGCCGAGCTGGTCGACGGCATGTCCTCCTGGTGGTCGGCGATCCACGGGTACAACCACCCGGTGCTGAACGAGGCGGTGACCGGCCAGCTCGGCCGGATGTCGCACGTGATGTTCGGCGGGCTCACCCACGAGCCCGCCGTCCGGCTGGCCACGAAACTCGTCGAGCTCACCCCGGCCGGCCTGGAGCACGTCTTCCTCGCCGACTCCGGCTCGGTATCGGTCGAGGTCGCGGTCAAGATGTGCCTGCAGTACTGGCGTTCGGTGGGGCGCCCCGGGAAGACCCGCCTGCTCACCTGGCGGGGCGGCTACCACGGGGACACCTGGCAGCCGATGGCCGTCTGCGACCCCGAGGGCGGCATGCACGAGCTGTGGTCGGGCATCCTCCCGCGCCAGCTCTTCGCGGACGCCCCGCCGAGCGGGTTCTCCGCTCCCGTGGACGAGGCCTACGTCGCCCACCTGCGCTCCCTGTTCGCCGCGCACGCGCAGGAGCTGGCAGCCGTGATCGTGGAGCCCGTGGTGCAGGGCGCCGGCGGCATGCGCTTCCACAACCCGGGCTACCTGCGGGTGCTGCGGGAGCTGTGCGACGAGTTCGACGTGCTGCTGATCCTGGACGAGATCGCCACCGGCTTCGGCCGCACGGGCGCGCTGTTCGCGGCCGACCACGCCGGGATCACCCCGGACGTGATGTGCCTGGGCAAGGCGCTGACCGGCGGTTACCTCACCCTCGCGGCCACCCTGTGCACGGAGCGGGTCGCGGACGGCATCTCGCAGGGCGAGGTCCCGGTCCTGGCCCACGGGCCGACCTTCATGGGCAACCCGCTGGCCACCGCGGTGGCCCTGGCCTCCATCGACCTGCTGCTCGGCCAGGACTGGCAGGGCGAGGTCAAGCGCATCGAGGCGGGCCTGCTGGAGGGCCTGGCCCCGGCCGCGGACCTGCCGGGCGTCCAGGAGGTACGGGTCCAGGGCGCCATCGGCGTCGTCCAGCTCGACCACCCGGTCGACATCGCCCGCGCCACGGCGGCGGCGGTCCGGGAGGGCGTCTGGCTGCGCCCGTTCCGGGACCTGATCTACACCATGCCTCCGTATCCGACGGCCGACACCGACGTGGCCCGCATCTGCCGGGCCGTGGTCGCGGCCGCTGCCGTGAAGGGGGCCTGACATGGCGGTACTGATGGTCTCGGGGACCGGAACCGAGATCGGCAAGACGGTCGTCACCTCGGCCGTCGCCGCGGCCGCGCTCGCGGCGGGCCTCTCGGTGGCCGTGCTGAAGCCGGCCCAGACGGGCGTCGCCCCGGACGAGCCCGGAGACGCTGCGGAGGTCGGCCGGCTGGCGGGCTCCGCCGTCACCACGGTGGAGCTGGCCCGCTATCCGGAACCCCTGGCCCCGGACACGGCGGCCCGGCGCTCGGGCCTCCCTACGCTCTCCCCGGAGCGGATCGCCGAGGCGGCCCGCGGGCTCGCCCTCTCCCACGACCTGGTCCTGGTCGAGGGCGCGGGCGGCCTCCTGGTCCGCTTCGACGAGGCCGGGCACACCCTGGCGGACGCGGCCCGCCTGCTCGGCGCCCCGGTGCTGATCGTGGCCCCGGCCGGCCTCGGCACCCTCAACTCCACCGCCCTGACGGCCGAAGCCCTCCGGGCCCGCGGCCTGACCTCCCCGGGCGTGGTGATCGGCAGCTGGCCGGCCGAACCGGACCTGGCGTCCCGCTGCAACCTGGCCGACCTGCCCTCGGTCTCCGCACTCCCCCTGCTGGGCATGGTCCCGGCCGGCGCGGGCACCCTCCCCCCGGCCGCCTTCCGCACCTCGGCGCCCGGCTGGCTCGCCGCCCCGCTCCACGGCACCTGGTCGACGCCCTCCGACTGAGCCCGCACCGGCCGGGGCGCGGCCCTGGTGAGGCCGGACGGGGGAACGGGTGGCTCCGCACGCTCACCCGGCGGTGTCGCGGTGGGGAGTCGCCGCGGGGCGGATGAGGATCGGGGCGTGGGCTTCCTCGTACCGGTCCTCTTCGCGCTCTTCGCGGCGCTCAGCAACGCCCTCGCGACCGTGCTCCAGCGGCGGGCGGCGCTCATCGTGCCGCAGAGCGACGGGTTCCGCTTCGGCCTGGTCCTCGACCTGCTGCGGCAGCCGCTCTGGATCGGCGGCATCCTGGCCGTGATCGCGGCCGGTGCCGGGCAGGCCGTGGCGCTGGCCACGGGCGCGCTGGCCCTCGTACAGCCGCTGTTCGTCCTGGAGCTGCCGCTCGCGCTCCTGATCGCCTCGCTCGTGACGCGGACCCGGATGCCGGGACCGCTGTGGCTCGCCGTGGGAGGGGTGGTGGCCGGGCTCGGGATCGTCCTGGTGGCCGCCTCACCGGCGGGCAACCGTACGGACGTTCCCGCCGACCGGTGGGTACTGGCCCTGGCGGCCTGCGCGGTGGCGGTGGCAGTGCTGTCCGTGACCGGCCTGCGGCGGCCGCCCGGCCGGATGCGGGCCGGCTGCCTCGGCGCGGCCACCGCCGTCTGCTACGCCCTGACCGCCGCACTGATGAAGTCGGCCATGCACGTGCTCGACGAGGACGGCATCGGCGCCTTCCTGCGCACCTGGGAGACCTACGCCTTCGGCGCGACCGGCATCTGCGCCCTTCTGCTCCTCGAACACGCCATGCAGGGCGGCCCGCTGGTCGCCTCTCAGCCCGCGCTGACGCTCGGGGACGCGGGCGTCAGCGTGGCGCTGGGCGTACTGCTGTACGAGGAACACCTCCGGACCCACTGGTGGCTGCTTCCGCAGCTGCTGGGCCTGTCCCTGATCTGCGCCGGGGTGCTCGCCCTGGCCAGGGACGGCTCGGGGGCCGATGCCCACGCGACGTGAGCCGAGCCCTCCGGCCCCCGGGACCCCGCCCGCGTCAGTGGCCGCCGCGGGGCTCCAGGCAGCCGCCCTCGACGTACACCCCGTGCGCCTCCACGGTCAGCGGCGGGCCCGGCCGGCCCGTCACGCACGGGCCGCTCTCGGGGACCGACAGGACGAAGGAGACGTTCACCGCCCCGGATCCGTACACGCCCCCGGCGTCGAACCCGTACCCCAGCCCGGTCAGGAGCGCGCGGACCTCGTCCACCGTGTGCGGCGCGCCCTTCCCCCCGGAGCCGCCGGCCATCGCCGCCCTGATCCGTGCGGCGTGCGCGTCGCCCCGGCAGCGGGCCTCGGGGGTGAGCCGGGCCTGCTGCTTGTAGGCGTGGTTCTCCGCGTACTTGCCCGCCTCGGGATCCGCGGGCAGCCCTCCCGCCGTGGCCCCCGGGCTCGCCGCGGCCGTGGCGCCCGTGGCGGCGTCCTTGCACCGCGCCGCGATCGCGGGGAACAGCGCGTCGTGGCGCGCGACCGCCTCCGCCGCCCGGGCCGCGTAGTCCACGGAGGGGCTGACGGATGAGGTCACGGACGGCGCCGGGGGCTCCGCCGCGTCCCCGGCCCCCGCGGTCCGCGTGCCGCAGCCGGCCAGCGCGATCGCTCCGGCGGCGAGGAACAGGGCGCCGACCCGGGTGCGGGTGCGATTGTGCCCGTCAGGGGTCACACCGTCTCCACCAGCGGCTTGACCCAGCGCCGCCAGTGATCCTCACGGTGGTACCCGGCCGCGGCCCAGGCCCGCTGCGCGCTCTCGTTCGCTTCGAGGACCATCGCGTCACCGCGGCGGCCCCCGACGGCGACGAAGCGCCGTTCGGCCGCGTCCAGGAGCGCCGTGGCGATCCCCTGGCGCCGCCGGGACGGCAGTACGGCCAGCCGGTACAGCGAGGCCCGCCAGCCGTCCCAGCCGGCGATCACGGACCCGACGAGGACCCCGTCGCTTTCCGCGAGGATCAGCGCGTCCGGATCACGGGTGACGAGCCGGATCACACCGTCCGCGTCGTCCGTGATCGACGTGCCCTCCGCCGCTTCCTTCCAGAAGGCGAGCACGGTCCCGGCGTCGGCCGGCAGGGCGGCCCGTATCTGTAGATCGGTCATGTCCCGGAGCCAAGCACGGCCGATCGGTGGCCCGCCACCGACTTCCGCCTGCCGAGACGTACCGTGGACGCGCCCGCGCCCATGCGCCGGACGCCGACGCGGGTGGGATGCGAAGATCGTTCACATCCGACCCCATCGGGGCACCACCCCCGGGGCCGGCCGGACGGATCCGCCGAAGGAATGATCCGCCCACTTTGCTCTTCCTTTACCCTGTAGGCAGCTGTTCCTCTTATCCCCCGCATTCTCCCCCCGAACGAAAGGTGTGAGCGTCCGTCCATGGGCGAGCCTCCCAGTCCCCTCCCTTCCCGTCCGCGACAGCGCGCGACACCCCTCCTCCTGGCTGATCATGGGACGGAGGTGAAGGACCGATGATTGAAGTGCTCCTGCTCGTCGTGGCGCTGCTGCTCTGCCTTGCCTGCGGAGTCTTCGTCGCGGCCGAGTTCTCGCTGACCACCATCGAGCGCAGCGAACTGGAGCGGGCCGTCGAGCGCGGCGAGCGCGGCGCCGACAGCGCCCTGGCCGCGGTCCGCAGCCTGACGTTCCAGCTCTCCGGCGCCCAGCTCGGCATCACCGTGACCGGCCTGGTCATCGGCATGCTCTCCAAGCCCTCGATCGCCGCCCTCCTCAAGGGCCCCTTCGAGGCCATGGGACTGTCCGCCGGCGCCGCGTCCTCCACCGCCCTGATCCTCGGCACCGTGCTGTCGACCGTCGTCCTGATGGTCGTGGGCGAGCTCGTCCCCAAGAACTGGGCGATCTCCTCCCCGCTGGCCGTCGCCAAGCGGGTGGCCACCTTCCAGCGGGTCTTCAGCCGCGCCTTCAGGCCCCTGATCAGCCATCTGAACACCACGGCGAACCACATGGTCCGCCGGTTCGGCATGGAGCCCGCCGAGGAACTCGCCTCGGCGCGCACCCCGCAGGAGCTGGCGGCACTGGCCCGGCACTCCGCGAGGGCCGGCGCCCTGGAGAAGGACACCGCCGAACTGTTCATGCGGACCTTGAACCTCGCCGACCTGACCGCGGAGAACGTCATGACCCCGCGGGTCCAGGTCACCGCCCTCGACCTGCAGACCACCGCCGAGGACGTGGCGAACGCCACGCTCGCCACCGGACTCTCCCGGTTCCCCGTCTACCGGGGCAACCTCGACAGCGTCGTCGGCACCGTCCACATCAAGGACGTGCTGGCCCTGCCGGCGGAGGACCGGCACCGCACCCCGGTGTCGCAGCTGCTGCGCGAACCCCTCCTCGTACCGGAGTCCCTGACCGTGGACCGGCTGCTGGACCGGCTGTCCGGGAAGCAGACGATGGCCGTGGTCATCGACGAGTACGGCGGCACGGCCGGTGTGGCCACGCTGGAGGACATCGTCGAGGAGGTAGTCGGCGAGGTGCGCGACGAGCACGATCCGCACGAGACCCCCGATCTGGCCCCGGCCGGGGAGGACGGCTCCGGGCGCTCCCTGTTCGAGGCGGACGGCTCCGCGCGGACCGACCAGCTCCAGCGGATCGGACTGCGCGTGCCTGACGGCCCGTACGAGACCCTGGCCGGTCTGATAGCGACCGAACTGGGGCGGATCCCGCTGGTCGGCGACAGCTTCGAGCTGGCCGGCTGGCGTCTGGACGTGGTGGACGCGAGCGGGCGGCGGGCCGCGCGGGTGCTGTTGCACGCGCCGGTCGAACCGACCCCCGGTGATGGTGTGGAGGAGGCCCGATGACCGCCGTCCAGTTGCTGATCGGCCTGGCGACCCTGGTCGTCAACGCCTTCTTCGTCGGCGCGGAATTCGCCATGATCTCCGTGCGCCGCAGCCAGATCGAACCGTACGCCGAGCAGGGCGACCGCAGGGCGCGCGCCGTGCTGTGGGGCCTGGAGCACGTGTCGGCGCTCATGGCGGCGGCCCAGCTGGGCATCACCCTGTGCACCCTGGTGCTGGGCGTGGTGGCCGAGCCGGCCATCGCCCACCTGCTGACCCCGGCGTTCGACTTCTTCGGGGTGCCGTCCGGGCTGACCCACGCGATCTCCTTCGTGGTGGCACTGGCCCTGGCCACGTACCTGCACATGCTCTTCGGCGAGATGCTGCCGAAGAACGTCGCGCTGGCCGAGCCGGTGCGCACAGCCCTGCTGCTGGGTCCGCCGCTGGTGGCCCTCACCCGGGGGCTGAAGCCGGTGATCTTCGCGATCAACGCCTTCGCCAACGCCCTGCTGCGCCTGCTGCGGGTGGACGTCAAGGACGAGGTCGCGGCGACCTTCTCGGACGACGAGCTGGCCCGGATCGTGAAGGACTCCAGCGACGCGGGACTCATCGACGACCGCGCGAGCGAGCGGCTGCACGATGCCCTGGAACTGGGGCGGCGGCCGGTGACCGATGTGGTGCTGCCGGCGGACCGGGTGGTTCCGGCCCGCGAGGGCATCACGCCGGCCGGCCTGGAGCGTTTGTCGGCCGAGTCGGGGTACTCCCGGTTCCCGATGATCGACGCCCAGGGCCGGATCCTGGGATACCTGCACGTCAAGGACGCGCTCGACGCGACCGAGCGGGACGAGCCCTTCCCGGTCACCGCGCTGCGGCCGATCGCGCAGGTCCGGGCGGAGACCCCGCTGGACGACGTGCTGACCGCAATGCGGCGCAGCCGTACGCACCTGGCGGCGGTGCTCGCGCCGGACGGGGTCATGACGGGCCTGGTCACGATGGAGGACGTGCTGCGGGAGCTGTTCGGCCGGCCGGCCGCGACGTAGCTTCCGGAGCACGTCGTGCGCGCGCGGTACCCCGGCCCCGCCTGCGGGGTGGGGGTACCGCGCGGTAGCATCGCTCCCGCCATGGAGATGAATGTGCGGTACACCAGTTTCGTCGCGGTCGGCGACTCCTTCACCGAGGGCATGTCGGACCTGCTCCCCGACGGCTCCTACCGGGGCTGGGCCGATCTGCTCGCCGACCGCCTCGCGGCCCGCGAGCCGGGCTTCCGCTACGCGAACCTCGCGGTCCGTGGCAAGCTGATCGGGCAGATCGCCGGGGAGCAGGCGCCCGTGGCCGCCGAGATGGGCGCCGACCTGGTGACCCTGGTCGGCGGACTGAACGACACCCTGCGCCCCAAGGTGGACATGGGCCGGGTGCGCGGGCACCTGGAGGAGGCCGTCGGCCTGCTGGCGCCCTCCTGCGGGACGCTGGTCCTGATGCGCTCACCGGGCCGCAACGGCCCCGTGATGGAACGTTTCCGCCCGCGCATGGAGGAGCTCTTCGTCATCATCGAGGAGCTCGCCGCGCGGCACGGCGCCCTCGTGGTCGACCTGTACGGGTCCTCCGCGCTCGGGGATCCGCGGATGTGGGACGTGGACCGGCTGCACCTGACGGCCGAAGGCCACCGCAGGGTCGCGGAGGCGGTCTGGCAGACCCTGGGCCTGCCTCCCGAGGCGGACTGGAGCGCCGGACTGCCGCCCGCCGTCCCCCCGGGCTGGACCGCGCGCCGCTCCCAGGACCTCAGCTTCGCCCGGCAGCACCTGCTCCCCTGGGTCGGCCGCCGTCTGACGGGCCGCTCCAGCGGGGACGGCCGGCCCGCCAAGCGCCCGGAACTGCTGGCCTACGAGGCTCCGGCGGGCGACCGGCTCGTATAACCCGCGGCCGGCCCGCCGCCGTCCCGCCGCCAGGGCCGTGGCGGCACGCGGGGGCCCCACGGCGCCACCCCGGTCCGCTCCCGCCCGCCCTCGCCCGCTCTCGTAGCAAGGCACAATCCCGACCGGGTCCCCTACCTGCGTAAACGCACAGCCGAGGCCCAAGTAGAATCCATCCACGTGACTGCCAAGCCCCGCATCCCCAATGTCCTGGCCGGCCGCTACGCCTCCGCGGAGCTCGCCGTCCTGTGGTCCCCCGAGTACAAGGTGACGCTGGAGCGGCGGCTGTGGCTCGCCGTGCTCCGCGCCCAGAAGGATCTCGGCATCGAGGTCCCCGACGAGGCCCTCGCCGACTACGAGCGCGTCCTGGAGACCGTCGACCTCGCCTCCATCGCCGAGCGCGAGAAGGTCACCCGGCACGACGTGAAGGCCCGCATCGAGGAGTTCAACGCCCTCGCCGGCCACGAGCACGTCCACAAGGGCATGACCTCCCGCGACCTCACCGAGAACGTCGAGCAGCTCCAGATCCGGCTCTCGCTGGAACTGGTCCGGGACCGCACGGTCGCCGTCCTCGCCCGCCTCGGCAAGCTGGCCGGCGAGCACGCCGAGCTGGTCATGGCCGGCCGCTCCCACAACGTCGCCGCCCAGGCGACCACCCTGGGCAAGCGCTTCGCCACCGCGGCCGACGAGCTGCTGGTCGCGTACGGCCGCCTGGACGACCTGCTGACCCGCTACCCGCTGCGCGGCATCAAGGGTCCCGTCGGCACCTCGCAGGACATGCTCGACCTGCTGGGCGGCGACGCCGCGAAGCTGGCCGACCTGGAGCAGCGGATCGCGTCCCACCTCGGCTTCGGCCAGGCCTTCACCTCGGTCGGCCAGGTCTACCCGCGCTCGCTCGACTACGACGTGGTCACCGCCCTGGTGCAGCTGGCCGCCGCTCCCTCCTCCATCGCCAAGACGATCCGCCTGATGGCCGGCCACGAGCTGGTGACCGAGGGCTTCAAGCCCGGCCAGGTCGGCTCCTCGGCGATGCCGCACAAGATGAACACCCGCTCCTGCGAGCGCGTGAACGGCCTGATGGTCATCCTGCGCGGCTACGCGTCGATGACCGGCGAGCTGGCCGGTGACCAGTGGAACGAGGGCGACGTCTCCTGCTCCGTGGTCCGCCGGGTCGCGCTGCCCGACGCGTTCTTCGCTCTCGACGGCCTGATGGAGACCTTCCTGACGGTCCTCGACGAGTTCGGCGCCTTCCCCGCCGTCGTGGCCCGCGAACTGGACCGCTACCTCCCCTTCCTCGCCACCACCAAGGTCCTGATGGGCGCCGTGCGGGCCGGGGTGGGCCGCGAGACCGCCCACGAGGTCATCAAGGAGCACGCGGTGGCCTCCGCTCTCGCCATGCGCGAGCAGGGTGCCGAGCGCAACGAGCTGCTGGACAAGCTGGCCGCCGACGAGCGCATGCCGCTGGACCGCGCCCAGCTGGACGCCCTGATGGCCGACAAGCTCTCCTTCACCGGCGCGGCCGGCGACCAGGTCGCCGCGGTGGTCTCGCACATCGAGGAGATCACCAAGGAGCACCCCGAGGCCGCGGGCTACACCCCCGGGTCGATCCTCTGACCCCCGAAGAGCTGAACGCCGCCCGCGACCGCGTCCTCCCGGACGTGGTCGCGGGCGGTCTTCGTGTCCTCTTCTGCGGCATCAACCCGGGCCTCCTCTCCGCCGCGACGGGCCACCACTTCGCCCGCCCCGGCAACCGCTTCTGGCCGGTCCTCCATCGGTCGGGCTTCACCCCGCGCCTCCTCTCCCCCGCGGAGCAGGAGGAGTTGCTGACCTACCGCCTCGGCATCACGAACGTCGTGGCCCGCGCCACGGCCCGCGCCGACGAGCTGAGCGCCGAGGAGTTCCGCGAGGGAGGCCGCATCCTGACGGCCAAGGTGGAACTCCTGCGCCCCCAATGGCTGGCCGTGGTCGGAGTCACCGCCTACCGCACCGCCTTCGGCGACCGGAAGGCCCGGATCGGCCCTCAGGACCGGACCATCGGCGCCACCCGCATCTGGGCCCTGCCCAACCCCAGCGGCCTCAACGCCGGCTGGACCGCCGCCGCCATGTCCGAGGAGTACGCCCGCCTCCGCGCGACCACCGAACACCCCGGGCCGGCCGACACCGAGCCCTAGGGGTTGTCTATCCTCCGGGGATGATCATCAGGCCGATAGAGCTCGTGATATTCGACTGCGACGGGGTTCTCGTCGACAGCGAACGGATAGCCGCCCGTGTACAGGTCTCCCTCGGAGCGGAGCTCGGCTGGCCCCTGACCGAGACCGAGGTCGTCGAGCGGTTCATCGGGCGCTCCTCCGCCTCCATCCGCGAACAGGTCACCGAACGGCTCGGTCCGCAGACGGCCGACCTCTGGTGGGGCCTGTTCGAGGAACGTCACCGGGAGGCGGTGGACCTCGGCCTCTCCCCCGTCGAGGGACTGCCCGAGGCACTCGACGCGATCACCCTGCCGACCTGTGTCGCCTCCAGCGGCTCGCACGAGAAGATGCGGCACACCCTCGGCCACACCGGTCTCTACGAACGGTTCGAAGGCCGCATCCACAGCGCCACCGAGGTCTCCCGCGGCAAACCCGCCCCTGACCTGTTCCTGTACGCCGCACGCCGGATGGGTGTGGATCCCGCCGCCTGTGCGGTCGTCGAGGACAGCAGGCCCGGCGTCCAGGCGGCCCGCGCCGCCGGGATGCGGGCCTTCGGCTACGCCGGCGGGCTGACCCCCGCCGAGCAGCTCGAAGGCCCCGGAACCGTCGTCTTCGACGACATGCGCCAACTCCCCGCCCTCCTCGCCGCCCACTGACCCCGCCGCCCGGCGGCGCAGCCTCCGCGACTGCCCGGACGAACCGGCCCGGCGGGGAACTCGTCCCGCCGCAGCCGGCCGGTCAAGCATGCGGGTCAAGCGGGCGGGTCGAGCCGGCCGGTCCCTCCGGTCCGGTGTCAGGCGTCCCGGCGCCGCACCGCCAGCCAGCCGCCGCCCACCGCGACCAGGGCCCACAGGACCATGACCCCGAGCCCGGCCCAGGGGGCGAGGCCCACCGAGGTGTCCAGCCGCATCATCATCTGGCCCGCACGGTCCGGAAGGTACTGGGCGATGCCCCCGGCCTGCGCCGCGAGGACGAACGAGACGATCAGCGTGAAGGGTATGAGGAGGCTCAGGACGGCCGAGGCACTGCGCAGCACCGCCGTCAGGCCGGCCGACAGCAGGGCCATCAGCGCGAGGTACGCACCGCAGCCGAAGATGGCACGGTAGGTGCCCGCACTGCCCAGTTCCAGGGTGTAGGGCCCCATGAACGACTGTCCGCCGAGGAAGGTGGCCAGGGCGGTGACCTGCCCCACCACGAAGGCGACCCCGCCCACCATGGCCATCTTCGAGAAGTAGAGCCGCGCCCGGTTCGGTACCGCCGCAAGTGACGTGCGCAGGGCTCCGTTGTGGAACTCGGAGGACAGCGCGGTCGCACCGAAGGCGAAGGCGGCGACCTGGCCGAAGTTGAGGCTGTAGAAGGCGGCGAGGAGCGGGTCGTCCCCCATGCTGCCGGCCTCCGCGTCACCTATGAGGTAGGCCGTCAGTACCTGGATGCCCACCGTGGCGCCGAAGACGGCTATCAGCGCTCCGAAGGTGCCGCGCAGGGACCGTATCTTGATCCATTCCGAGTGCAGGACGGGGACGGTGGGCAGAGCGGTGCTCATGGGGAGGCCTCCTTGTAAGGGATGGGTCAGCGGGTGGCGGCGAACTGGGCGCTGTCCGCGGTGAGATCGAGGTAGGCCTGCTCCAGGGAGGCCCGCTCGTCGATCAGTTCCAGCATCGGGATGCCTTCGCGGGCGGCGATGACACCGAGCTGCTCGGCCCGTATGCCGTCCACGGTCCAGCGCCCGCCCTCGGCGGTGACCAGCTCGAAGTCGTCCCGGGCCAAGGTGGCCCGGAGCCGGACGGGGTCCGTGGTGCGCAGCCGCACCCTCGGGGTGCTGCGGGAGTCGATGAACTCCTCGATGGAGGTGTCGGCCAGCAGCCTGCCCTGCCCGAGCACGATCAGGTGGTCGGCGAGGGCCGCGGTCTCGGTCATGAGGTGGCTGGAGACGAGGACCGTGCGCCCCTCGGCCGCCAGACCGCGCATGAGCTCGCGGATCCAGATGATGCCCTCGGGGTCGAGGCCGTTGGTGGGCTCGTCCAGGAGCAGCACTTCCGGGTCTCCGAGCAATGCGGCCGCTATGCCGAGGCGCTGACGCATGCCCAGAGAGAAGGTCTTGATCCTTCGCTTGGCCGCCGAGGCGATCCCGGACTGCTCGAGAACAGCCTCCACCCGGCTCATCGGGATGCGGTTGGAAGCAGCGAGGAAGCGGAGGTGGTCCCGGGCCGTTCGGCCGCCGTGCGCCGACTGCGCGTCCAGCAGGGCTCCCACCTGGTGGAGGGGATCGGGGATCTCGGTGAACCGCCGGCCGCCGATGGTGGCCGTCCCGGAGGTGATCCGGTCCAGGCCCAGCAGCAGCCTCATCGTGGTGGACTTCCCGGCCCCGTTGGGTCCGAGGAAGCCGGTGACACGGCCGGGCATGACATCGAAGGTGAGGTGGTCGACGGCCCGGGTCCGGCCGAATTCCTTGGTCAGTTCTCGGATCTCGATGCTGTTCATGTCTCAAGGTTCGCCGTCGGCCCCACCCCTCTTCCTCCCCCAAGCGAGGGTTCCTCCTCCCCCACGTGGGGGAGGAGTCGCACCGCTGCGAACTGCGACGATGAGGGGATGCACCGACTGTTCCGCGCCGCGCTGCGCCCCGTGACCTACTCGCGCTGGGTGCATCTGTGCGTGCCCATCCTGATGTTGGCCGTCTGGATGTTCATAGAGCCCGCGGCTCCGTGGGTACCGCTCGTCCTCGTCATACCGCTGGGCCTGCTGCCCTGGATGCGGGTGGCCGAGGGACTCCAGGCTCAGTTCCTCCTCACTCCGGCCGAGCGCCACGCCCGGGGAGCGGGCGAGGCCGGGGAGAACAGCTTCAGCGCCGTCGGGTCCCAGACGTGGAGCGATCGCTGGCGGACCTTGCTGTGGCTGGAGATACGGCTCGTCGTCTCCTTCTTCACCATGATGGCCACGGTGTGGCTGCCGATGCTGACGGTCCAACTGGTCACGACCGGCCTCGGCAGCAAGGTCACCGTCGACAATCTGATCCCCGCCGGATTCCCGGTCTGGGCGGTGTGGGCGCTGGCTCCGCTGCCCCCGGTCCTGCTGATCGTCCTCGTGATCCTGCTCGGCGACATGATCACGGCCATCGCCCGCCGCCTGCTGGGGCCTTCGGCCGCGGAGCGGCTCACCGCCCTGGAGGTGCGCACCGAGCAGCTGCTGGAGCGCACCCGCATCGCGCGGGAGCTGCACGACTCCATCGGTCACGCGCTGACCGTGGCCGTCGTCCAGGCGGGGGCCGCCCGGGCGGCGGGTGATCCGGAGTTCACGGACCGCGCGCTGAGCGCGATCGAGGAGACGGGCCGGGCCGCGCTGGAGGACCTGGACCGGGTGCTGCGCGTGCTGCGCGAGTCCGGTCAGCGGCCTTCGCAGCGGCCGACCCTGGTGGAGGCCGACCGGCTCTTCGAGTCGGCGCGCGCTTCCGGAGCCACCGTCGACGCACAACTGATAGGCCCGCTCGACACGTTGCCCGATCCCGTGAGCCAGGAGGGGTACCGGATCTTGCAGGAGGCGCTGACCAACGTGCTGCGGCACTGCGGTCCCGTGCCGGTACGGGTGCGGATCGGCATGGTCGCCGACCGCCTCGACCTGGAGGTGACCAATCCGCTGCCGGACCGGCCCTCCGTCATCACCGGCGGCGGCACCGGACTGCGCGGGATGCGCGAGCGGGCCGCGCTGCTCGGCGGGAGCGCCGAGACCGGTCCGTACAAGGGGGGTTGGAGGGTGCGCACGCGGCTGCCGCTGGAGCGAATACGCTGACCGGATGCCGGTTACCGTACTGCTCGTCGACGACGAACCCCTGGTGCGCGCGGGTCTGCGCGCCGTCCTGGACTCCCAGCCCGACATCGAGGTGATCGGCGAGGCCGCCGACGGGGCCGCGGTGGTCCCGCTGGTGCGGCAACTGCGCCCCGATGTCGTGGCGATGGACGTGCGGATGCCGCTGCTCGACGGGATCGAGGCGACCCGCGCGGTCCTGCGGAGCGTGGACTCGCCGCCGAAGATCCTCGTCGTCACCACCTTCGAGAACGACGAGTACGTCTACCAGGCGCTGCGGGCCGGCGCGGACGGGTTCCTGCTGAAGCGGGCCCGCCCGTCGGAGATCGTGCACGCCGTCCGGCTGGTGGCGGAGGGCGAGACGCTGCTCTTCCCCGCGGCGGTCCGCTCCCTGGCCGCCGAGTACGGGAACCGGCAGGCGCGGACCGTACTGAAGCGGGCGTCGCTGACCGAGCGCGAGGAGGCCGTGCTCCGGCTGATGGCGAAGGGGCTGACCAACATCGAGATCGCCCGCGAGCTGATCGTGGGCACGGAGACGGTGAAGTCCCACGTCAGCGCGATCCTGGGGAAGCTGGGCGCGCGGGACCGCACCCAGGCCGTGATCACCGCGTACGAGTCCGGATTCGTCGCTCCCGCATGACCGGCCCACGAGGGGAAGGCCGGATTCCGGCTGTTGGGGGGCCGCTTCTCGCCGCCGCGCCCCGTGCGCAGTACGATCCGGCTGACAAGCTCGCTAGCTGGGAGGACACACGTTGGGGCAGCTGACCGGCGGGGACCCCTCTCTGCTGCGGCGGATCAACTCCGCCGTGGTGCTGCGGGCCCTGCGTGCGGCCGAATCGCCGACGCTCACTGACCTCACCCGGGTCACCGGGCTCTCGCGTCCCACCGTCGAGGGGGTCGTCGAAGGGCTCATCGGGACGGGCCTGGTCGTCGAGGCGGGCGCGGAGGAGGGTGCGCGGCGCCAGGGACGCCCGGCCCGGCGGTTCCGTTTCCGCGCGGAGGCGGGGCACCTGCTCGGCGTGGAGATCGGGGCGCACCGGATCGCGGTGCTGCTGTCCGGGCTGGACGGCCGGGTGATCGGCGCCGGCACCAAGGAGGTCGCCGAGACGGCCTCCGCCGACGAGCGGCTCGAACGGGTCCGCGGTGCGGTGGCCGATCTGCTGCGCCGCGCCGGTGTACCCCGGGACTCCCTGCGGGCGGTCGGCGTCGGCAGCCCCGGCATCGTGGAGGCCGACGGCACCGTCCGGCTCGGCACGGCCCTGCCCGGCTGGACCGGGCTGCCGCTCGGGGAACGGCTCCGGCGCTCGTTCCGCTGCCCGGTGCAGGTGGAGAACGACGCCAACGCCGCTGCGGTCGCCGAGCACTGGAAGGGCGCCGCGACCGACACCGACGACATGGTCTTCGTGATGGCCGGGCTCAGCCCCGGAGCGGGCTCCCTGATCGGGGGCCGGCTGCACCGCGGCTTCGGCGGGGCGGCCGGCGAGATCGGTGCGCTGCACCTGCTGGGACGTGAGGTCACGCCCGAGAAGCTGCTGTCGACGACCGGCGAACCGCTGCACCCGCTGGACGAGCGGGCGGTGGCGGAGGTCTTCGCGATGGCCAAGCGCGGGGACGTGGGGTCGGTGGCCGCGGTCGAGCGGTTCATCCAGCGGCTGGTCCACGACGTGGCCGCGCTGGTCCTGGCCATGGATCCGGAGCTGGTCGTGGTCGGCGGCTGGGCGGCCGGGCTGGACGGGGTACTGGATCCCCTCCGCCGGGAACTGGAGCGCTACTGTCTGCGCCCGCCGCGCGTGGCGCTGTCCCTGCTGGGTGAGGCGGCGGTGGCCACGGGAGCGTTGAGGCTGGCGCTGGACCATGTGGAGGAAGAGCTCTTCGCGGTGGAGAAGACGGTCACGGCCCGGCGCCGCTGATCCTCTCGGGGCGGCGGGTGAGTGCGGTGCCCGGCGCCGCTGATCCCCTGCGGGTGCGGTGCGCGCCGCCGGTGCTGTGCGGGGCTGCGGATCGATGTGCGCGCCGCCGCTCAGGGCCCGGCGCCGGTCGGTCCTGCGGTTCGGTGTCGGCGCGTCCCTGCGGGGCGGAGTCCCCTACCCGCCCTTCGCCCGTTCCCCGGGCTCTGCCCGGACCCGGTCCTCAAACGCCGGACGGCTGAAAAGACCCTGGGCCCCGCCCGGACCCCGGCCCTGGGCTCCACCGCCGGACCCCGGTCCTCAAGCGCCGGACGGCTGGAAAGGTCTTGGGCTCCGCCCAGAGCCCGGTCGTCGAACGCCCGACGGGCGGGAAAGACCCTGGGTTCCGCCCGGACCCCGGGCGTCAAAACGCCCGAGGGACTGGAAGGCCCCTCGGGCTCCGGCCCAGAGCCCGGGCCTCGGACGCCGGACGGGCTGAGGATGGGGCGGGTGAGCGGGGCCGCCGCTGTGTTGCGGCCCCGGTCAGGAGGTGTAGCGGGCTGTCAGGAGGCGACTCGCGTGTCGTGGGTGATCTGTACGTCGCCCGAGTCGCCGAAGGTCAGGCGGCAGGTGTCCGCCCGGTAGGTGGCCACCGAGACGGCCGCCGTGCCCGCCGCCGTGAAGTAGCGGGTGGTGACCAGCAGGACCGGGGCGCCGGGCAGCCGGTCCAGTTCCTTCGCGTCCTCGGCGCGGGCGGAGCCGAGCTCCACCGAGCGGTCCTGTCCGTCGAGGACCAGCTTCTGCAGCTCGCGCATGACGGCGCGGGCGCGTGCCGGACCGGCCGGGGCGTCGATCGCGGAGAGGCCCGGCACCGAGGAGGCCGGTACGTACAGCAGCTCGGCGGCGAGGACCTGGCCCTGCTCGACGCGGCTCCGGCGCACCGCGAGCACCATGTCGCCGGCGGCGGTCCCGAGGAGCTTCAGGAGGGCGGGGGGCAGCACGGCCTCCTCCGCCGCGTCCACGGGCTCCCACCCGTCGACGCTCTCGCCGGGCCAGCTGTGCTGCGCACCGCCGACGTCGACGCCCACGCGCGGCGGGGCGACGGTGGTGCCGACGCCGCGGCGGCGCTGGAGGCGGCCTTCGAGCTCGAGCTGCTCCAGGGCCTGGCGCAGGGTGGCCCGGGCGACGCCGAAGCGGGCGGCGAGCTCGCGCTCGTTCGGCAGGATCTCGCCCACGGCGAAGTCCTGGTCGAGCGCCTCACTGAGGACGGTCTTGAGGTGCAAGTACTTCGGCTCCGGCACCGATTCGAGCTGCATGGTCCCCACCCTGACTCCTCCTGCAATCGCCGCACTCGCCGTGTTCCAGCGTGAGTTCCGCGCCTTTGTTTATTAAAGGTTCCTGCACTATGCCTGCGACGATAGGACGGCGCACCCCCTTGGTCAAGACCAATGCTCGGCTCTTTACCGGGCAGATCGGGCATATGCATCAAGCTGTTCACGGGATGTTCGCGAGCACCGCGCGTCGCGGGCGGAAGACGTCACGGAAGTCACCCCGAAACGCCGCCGAAGAGCCACCGAAGAGCTGCGGAGGGCCGCGCGAAAAAACACCGCGCCCGCCGATCTCCCGCCCCCAGGGGCTACCGGGCAGTAACCGGCCGCGAGACACTACTGACAAGCCGTCTCACACGGCCGCCGAAGCCGCCCGACCCCGACGAGGAGCAGCATGACCGCCACGGTCTCCTTCACGATCGATTCGCCGCTGGGCCCCCGCACCACCACCGCCGCCTACGAGCGCAAGGGCGCGGGCGAGCCGCTCCTGCTGCTCCACGGCATCGGCCACCACTTCCAGGCCTGGCGCCCCGTGACCGACGTCCTCGCCGCCGAGTACGACGTGATCGCCGTCGACCTGCCCGGCTTCGGCGTCTCGGAGCCGCTGCCGCACGGGGTTCCGTACGACCTGGGCACCATCGCCCCGGCGCTGGGCGCGCTCTGCGCGGCGCTCGGGGTGGAGCGGCCGCACGTGGCGGGCAACTCCCTCGGCGGGCTGCTCGCCCTGGAGATGGGGCGCGTCGGCCTGGCGCGCTCGGTCACCGCCCTCTCCCCCGCCGGTTTCTGGTCCGAGGCGGAACGCCGCTACGCCTTCACCGCACTGCGCGCGATGCGCGCCGGCGCCCGCGCCCTGCCCCACTCCGCCGTGGAACGGCTCTCCCGCAGCGCCACCGGACGCGCCGCGCTCACCGGCAGCATCTACGCGCGGCCGGGACGGCGTTCGCCCGGCTCCGTGGTCGCGGAGACCGTCGCCCTGCGCGAGGCCACCGGTTTCGAGCCGACCCTGGCCGCGGGCGGCGCCGTGCGGTTCACCGCGGACGTGCCCGGCCTGCCCGTCACCATCGCCTGGGGCAGCCGCGACCGGCTGCTCCTGCGCCGCCAGGGCGTCCGCGCCAAGCACACCATCCCCGGCGCACGCCTCGTCAGGCTTCCCGGCGCCGGGCACGTCCCCATGAACGACGACCCGGCCCTGGTCGCCCGCGTCATCCTGGACACGGCCGCTCTCGCCATCCCGGACCCGGCCGCTCTCACCACGCCGAACGCGGTCACGCTCACCACGCCCGACACCGGAAAGCGCGCCAACCGGAAGACAACCAAGCTCTCCCAATGAGGTGTTGACGGGGCGTCAGGCACGCGCACCACTGTTCACCCATGGTTCGCGTGCACGACGTGGGCGGTCCGGTGCGCCGCCGGTGTACGGCGGCACACTGGTCCGGCCCGTCCCCGCCGGCCTCTGGAGACGCACCGATGGCACCTCTGCCGCACACCCGACGCTCCCTGCTCGGCGGTTCCCTCGCCGTTCCGGTGGGGCTCGCCCTGTCCAGCGCCCTCACGGGCGCCCTGACCACTCCCGCCCACGCGGCGGCTCCCGCCTTCGTCCGCTCGGGCCGCCCGAACGCCTTCTGGGGGGTCCAGTCCGGCGAGATCACCGCCCACTCGGCCACCGTCTGGACGCGTTCGGACCGTACCGCGCGGATGTACGTCGAGACCTCCCCGAGCGAGTCCTTCCGCTACGCCGTCCGCCGCCACCGCGGCCCGCTGCTCGGCCCGGACACCGACTTCACCGGTACCACCACCCTGCGCGAGCTCCCGCCCGGACAGCAGATCCACTACCGGGTGATCCTCGGCGACCCCGAGGATCCGCGCCGCACCGGCGAGCCGGTCCACGGCACCTTCCGGACCACCCCCGTCTCCCGCCGCCGCGATGTGCGCTTCCTGTGGTCCGGGGACCTCGCCGGCCAGGGCTGGGGCATCAACCCGGAGCTCGGCGGCTACCGCGTCTTCGACGAGATGCGGCTGCGGGACCCCGACTTCTTCCTCTTCAGCGGGGACACCATCTACGCCGACGGGCCGATCCAGGCCTCCGTACCCCTGCGCGACGGAACCCTGTGGCACAACGTGACCACCGAGGAGAAGGCCAAGGTCGCCGAGACCCTCGCCGAGTACCGGGGCAACTTCCGCTACAACCTGCTCGACCGCAACCTGCGCGATTTCAACGCCCAGGTGCCGGTCCTCGCCCAGTGGGACGACCACGAGGTGCGCAACAACTGGTACCCCGGCCAGATCCTCGACGATCCCCGCTACACCGTGAAGGACGTCGACACCCTCGCCGGCCGGGCCCGCCGGGCCTTCGGCGAGTACTTCCCGGTCACCGACCTGCGCGGCGGCCGCGCCGAGGGGCGGATGTACCGGGTGATGCGCTACGGGCCGCTGCTCGACGTGTTCGTCCTCGACATGCGCACCTACCGCGACCCGAACTCCCCCGGCCGCCAGACCGACGACCCCATCGGCATCCTCGGCCCCGAGCAGCTGGCATGGATCAAGCGCGAGCTGTCGCGCTCCCGCGCCACCTGGAAGGTGATCGCCGCCGACATGCCGCTGGGCATCGTGGTGGCCGACGGGGCCGCGAACTTCGAGGCCGTCGCCCAGGGCGACCCCGGCGCGCCGCTCGGGCGCGAACTGCAGATCGCCGAGCTGCTGCGCCACATCAAGCACCAGCGCATCACCGGCACCCTCTGGCTCACCGCCGACGTCCACTACACGGCCGCGAACCACTACGCGCCCGAGCGGGCCGCCTTCACCGATTTCGCACCCTTCTGGGAGTTCGTCTCGGGGCCCATCGGCGCGGGCGGGTTCCCCGCCGGGCGGCTGGACGCCACCTTCGGCCCGGAGACGGCGTACGTCCAGTCCGCCCCCTTCGCCAACATGTCCCCGTCCGAGAACCCCCCGTACTACGGGGAGGTCGAGATCGACGGGGAGGGCGGCGAGCTCACCGTCCGGCTGCGCCGCCAGGGCGGCGGCGTACTGTTCACGCGGACACTGCGGCCCGGAAGGGTGGGGCAGTAGGGGCCCCCATCCACGCTGACATCTGAAATCGGCCGGAAAACAGGGCGAAATCGGCCAGATGGATCCTTAACCAGTCGGTCACAGATCGTTCGTGATCACGCAACACCCCTGCGTCACAGTGGTCTGCATGACTGAGCGTATTCCTGCCCCTTCCCAGCTTCCTCAGCGTCCCCACCGCCACCACTGGCGCCGTGACGTCGTCGAACTCGCCGCCCTCTTCTGCGCCGTCGCGGTCGCCGACGGCATCGCCAATCTCGTCGTGCACGGCCCGCGCGGCCCCGTGCTGCTCGTCGCCTCGGCGGTCGCGCTCCTGGTCACGGCGGCGTTCCACACCTGGTGGGCACGCCGCCACAGCCATGCGCCGCCTCCCACGGACACCGCGCTCCGGGACCCGGCAACGGGGACCGGGGCGCTCCCGGTCGCGGAGTCGGCGCCCACAGCGCCCAAGGCCGGTACGGACACCTCCCTGACCTCCGCCCTGTGGCGGATGCGGACGACCGTGCGCGACGAGCCCGGCAGCCTCGCCGCGCTCTGCACCGCCCTCGCCCGCAGCGGGGTCGACATCCTGACCCTGCAGACGCACCCCCTCCCCGAGGGCGGCACGGTGGACGAGTTCCTGCTGCGCGCCCCGCAGCAGCTCCCCTCCGCCGACCTCACCCGGGCCATCGCCGGCGCCGGCGGCCACAGCACGTGGATCGAGCGCGCCGACGCCCACGACCTGGTCGACACCCCGACCCGGGTCCTGGGGCTGGCCACCCGCACCGCGCTGGACGCCGCCGAGCTGCCGCTCGCCCTGCGCCAGCTGCTCGGCCGCTGCACCATCCACTCGATCCCGGCGACCACCCTCTCCGGGCGCCCCAACGCCGGCGCCGACGCGCCCGTCGAAGGCGTCCTGGAGTCCACGGTCATGAAGCTGCGCGACCCGTCCGGAGGGGCCATCACCATCGAGCGCCCCTACCTGCCCTTCACCCCGACCGAGTTCGCCCGCGCCCGCGCGCTCGTCGAGTTGGACGCCCGGCTCGGGCCGCGGGTCCCGCGCAGCCTCGACGTACTGACCCTCCCCGAGGGCAACGAGATCACCGTGCGCCGCGCCGACGGCTCCGACCTGCCCGCGGCCCGCGCCATGCACGACCGCTGCTCCGAGCGCACCCTCGGCCTGCGCTACCACGGCCCCGTCGCCGACGCCGACCGCTACCTCGGACACCTGCTGAGCCCGCGCTTCGGCCGCACCCTCGCCGCGACCACCGCCTCCGGCAAGCTCGTGGCCCTCGGCCACCTGCTCTGGGACGGCGACGAGACCGAGGTGGCGCTGCTCATCGAGGACGACTGGCAGCGCCGCGGCATCGGCTCGGAGCTGCTGGGCCGGCTGATCGGGATGGCCGTCGAGGCCGGGTGCGACAGCGTGTACGCCGTCACCCAGGCCTCGAACACCGGCATGGTCGCCGCCATGCGCGGGCTCGGCCTCCCCCTCGACTACCAGATCGAGGAGGGCACCCTGGTGATCACGGCCCGGCTGGACGCGACCCCGGTCAGCTCCCGGCTGCCGTACGAGCTCCCGGGCGAATCCCGCGGCCTGCCCCGCGGCCACCAGTGAGCTAGACCCCGGCCCCGATGACGGCCCCCTCCGGAGCCAGCGCCGCCTCCGGAGCCGTGCCCAGACCCGTCCCCTGGTCCGTGCCCCGGTCCGTCGCCCGGTCGAGCGCCTGGTCCAGATCGGCCCACAGGTCGTCCACGTCCTCCAGCCCGACCGACATGCGCAGCAGCCGGTCGCTCACGCCCGAGGCGTGCCTGTCCCCCTCGGCCACGATGCGGTGGCTGATCGAGGCCGGGTGCTGGATCAGCGTGTCGACACTGCCCAGGCTGACCGCCGGGGTGATCAGCCGTACGGAGGCGATCACCTCGTGGGGGTCGCCGGCCGTCTCGAAGGCCACCATGGCTCCGCCGATCGCCGGGTAGTGCACGCGCAGCACCCGCGGGTCGGCCGCGAGCCGCCCGGCGAGCTCCGCGGCGCTCGCGGAGGCCGCCCGGACCCGTACGGGGAGCGTCGAGAGCCCTCGTAGCAGCAGGTAGGCGGCCAGCGGGTGGAGCACCCCGCCGGTGGCGAACCGGACCTGGCGGAGCTGCCGGGCGAACTCCTCGTCGCAGGCGACGACCCCGCCGAGCACGTCCCCGTGGCCGCCGAGGTACTTGGTGGCGCTGTGCAGCACCAGCCGGGCCCCGCTCTCGGCCGGCCGCTGCAGGACGGGCGTCGCGAAGGTGTTGTCGACCAGCAGCGGAACCTCCCCGCAGGCCTCGGCGGCGGCGCGCAGGTCGATCTCCGCCAGCGTCGGATTGGCGGGCGACTCGATCATGACGAGACCGGTGTCCGGCTCGATGGCGTCCGCGATGCCCGAGGGGTCCACCCAGGTCACCCGGGTCCCCAGCAGGCCGCTGGTCAGCAGGTGGTCGCTGCACCCGTACAACGGCCGTACGGCGACCACGTGACGCAGCTCCTTCATCCCCCGCACCAGCAGGCACGCCGACAACGCGGCCATCCCGCTCGCGAAGGCGACGGCGCTCTCGGTGCCTTCGAGCCGGGCCAGGGCCGTCTCGAACCGGGCGGTGGTGGGATTGTCCAGCCGGGCGTAGACCGGCGGGCCCTCGGGCCGGGCTCCCGTCGTCGCGAACGCGTCGATGCGGGCGGCCTCCGCCCGGCTGTCGTACGACGGGTAGGTCGTCGACAGATCGAGCGGAGGCGCGTGCAGTCCGAGCCCGGCGAGGTCCTCGCGTCCGGCATGAACCGCTTCTGTGGCCAGTGACCGTCGTGCGGTCGGGGCGTTCGTCTCCATGGGCCGTACTGTGCAGAGCGCGACGGCTCCGGGGGGAAATCTCCGTGCTACGTTCGGCCAATGTCCGAATCCGTCGCTCTGGACCCGGTCGATCTGCAGATTCTGCGCCTCTTGCAGAACGACGCCCGGACCACGTACCGCGATCTCGCCGCCGAGATCGGCATCGCCGCGTCGACCTGTCTGGACCGGGTCGCCAGGATGCGCCGCTCCGGAATCATCCTCGGGAACCGGCTCCGCCTGGATCCGGCCAAGCTCGGCCGCGGGCTGGAGGCGCTGCTCCTCGTCCAGGTGCGCCCGCACCGCCGCGAGCTGATCGGCCCCTTCGTCGAGCGCGTGCGCTCGCTGCCGGCCTCACGGGCCGTCTTCCATCTGACGGGCCCGGACGACTACCTCGTCCACGTGGCCGTTTCCGATCCCGGCGAGCTCCAGCGGCTGGTCCTAGACGAGTTCACCTCGCGCCGCGAAGTGGCCCGGGTGGAGACCAGGCTGATCTTCCAGGAGTGGGACTGCGGGCCGCTGCTGCCCCCTACGGCCGCGGGCTGACGGTCTTCGCGTCAGCGCGCCGAGCGTCTTTGCGTCAGCAGGCTGACGATCTTTGGTGATGACGCGGACCCGTCCCGCATACGAAGATGTCCACATGTCAGACACCATCACCAGTGACAGCTCCGCACTGCTGCCCCGACAGGTCGCCGATGCCTACGTCGACGACCTCATCGCCATCGACCCGATCACGGGCACCTATCTCGGTGTCGCCGCGAGCTCCGGCAAGCTCCCGGACCTCTCCCCCGCGGGCCGCGCGGCCGCCGCCGATCTCCTCCGCGCCACGCTCGCCCGGCTCGACGCCGCCGAGCAGCTGCCGGGCGCCGACAGCGACGCCGAGCGCCGCTGCGGCCGCCTCCTGCGCGAGCGGCTCACCGCCGAACTCGCCGTCCACGAGGCCGACGAGGACCTGCGCGCGGTCAGCAACATCCACTCCCCCGCGCACTCGGTCCGCGAGATCTTCTCCCTGACCCCGGCCGACACCGACGAGGACTGGGCCGCGATCGCCGAGCGGCTGCGCGCCGTACCGGCCGCCTACGCGGGCTACCGCGAGTGCCTCGCGCTCGGCCTGGAGCGCGGCCTGTTCGGGAGCCCGCGCCCCACCGCCACCTTCATCGAGCAGCTCACCTCCTGGGCCGGCGAGGACGAGAGCGCGGGCAAGGGCGGCTACTTCGCCGAGTTCGCCGCCACCGGCCCCCAGGCCCTGCGCGCCGAACTCGACGGGGCCGCCGCCTCCGCCACCGCCGCCGTCGTGGAACTGCGCGACTGGATGCGGGACGTGTACGCCCCCGCGGTCGAGGGCAAGCCCGACCCGGTGGGCCGCGAGCGCTACGCCCGCTGGTCGCGCTACTTCAACGGCACCGACCTGGACCTGGACGAGGCGTACGCCTACGGCTGGTCGGAGTACCACCGGCTGCTGGCCGAGATGAAGACGGAAGCCGCCAAGATCCTGCCGGACGCGGGTCCGTGGGAGGTGCTCAAGCACCTGGACGAGCACGGCACGCGCATCGAGGGCGTCGACGAGGTCCAGGCCTGGCTGCAGGGCCTGATGGACGAGGCCATCGAGAACCTCGACGGCACCCACTTCGAACTCGCCGAGCGGGTCAAGCGGGTGGAGTCGCGGATCGCGCCTCCGGGCGGCGCCGCGGCCCCGTACTACACGAGCCCGTCGGAGGACTTCTCCCGTCCGGGCCGCACCTGGCTGCCGACGATGGGCCAGACCAGCTTCCCCGTGTACGACCTGGTCTCCACCTGGTACCACGAGGGCGTTCCGGGCCACCACCTCCAGCTGGCGCAGTGGACGCACGTCGCCGACCAGCTCTCCCGGTACCAGGCCACCGTCGGCGGGGTCAGCGCCAACTGCGAGGGCTGGGCGCTGTACGCGGAGCGGCTCATGGACGAGCTGGGCTACCTCAAGGACGCCGAGCAGCGACTCGGTTACCTGGACTGCCAGATGATGCGGGCCGCGCGGGTCATCGTGGACATCGGCATGCACCTGGGCCTGGAGATCCCGGCGGATTCCCCGTTCCACCCGGGCGAGCGCTGGACGGTGGACCTGGCGCAGGAGTTCTTCGGCCTGCACAGCGGCCGGCCGGGCGACTTCGTCGAGAGCGAGCTGACCCGCTACCTGTCGATGCCGGGCCAGGCGATCGGCTACAAGCTGGGCGAGCGCGCCTGGCTGCTGGGCCGTGACAACGCGCGTGCCGCGCACGGCGATTCCTTCGACCTGAAGGCCTGGCACATGGCGGCCCTGTCCCAGGGTTCGCTGGGCCTGGACGACCTGGTGGACGAGCTGTCGAAGCTCTGACCGCCGGGACCCGCCACGGTCGGGCGGACCGGGTTCAGCCCGTTCCGCCCGCCGTGCGGTGCCGCACCACCGAGCCTCCGCGCTGCTTGACGATCTCCAGCTGGGCCTGCACCCGGGTCCGCAGGTCGGCGACGTGGCTGACGATGCCGACGCTGCGGTCGCGCTCGCGCAGCGAGTCCAGTACGTCGAGCACCTCGTCCAGCGCCTGGTCGTCGAGGCTGCCGAAGCCCTCGTCGATGAAGAGGGTGTCGAGCCGCATGCCGCCCGCCTCGTCGGTGACCACGTCGGCCAGGCCCAGCGCGAGGGCGAGCGAGGCGAAGAAGGTCTCGCCGCCGGACAGCGTGGCGGTGTCCCGCTCGCTGCCCGTCCAGGCGTCGACCACGTGCAGCCCGAGCCCGGAACGCCCGCGTCCGCTCGCCTTGGCGTCGGAGTGCAGCAGGGTGTAGCGGCCGCCCGACATGCGCAGCAGCCGTACCGTCGCCGCGGCGGCGACCTGCTCCAGCCGGGCCGCGAGCACGTAGGCCTCCAGCCGCATCTTGCGCTCGTTGTCCGCGGAGGTGCCCGCGGTGAGTCCGGCCAGCCGGGCCACCCGCTCGTAGGCCTCGCGCAGCGGTCCCAGGGAGCGCAGCTCCCGCTCCGCCTGGAGGGAGAGCCCGTCGAGGTCCTTGCACCGGACCCGGGACGCGTCCACGGCGGACCCGGCCGTACGAAGCTTCGCCGCGGCCAGCGCCGCGTACGCCTCGGCCGCCTCCGGCGCGGCCGGGGGCAGGGCCGCCGCCGCGGCGGTGTCGGCCTCGCCGAGGCGGTCGGCCAGCATGGCCTCCTCCGCCTGCCAGGTGTCGGTGCGGCGTTGGAGCGCGCTGCGTTCGTATTCGGGGAGCACGGCCCGGGCCGCCTCGTCGGTGGTGTCGAAGCCCGCCTTGAAGGCGGCGTCGGCGAGCTGGTCGTCGGCCTCCTTCAGCCGGGCGGCGGTGGTCTCGGCCCGGCGCAGCGAGGCGGCCGCCGCCGTGACCATGCGGACCCGGTCCTCCAGGACTCCGGCGCGGGCCGCGACGCTGGGGGCGTCGGCCCGTACGAGGGCCAGCTCCGCTTCCAGCGAGGCCTGCTCCCGGTCGAGCGCCTCGCGCCGCGAAGCCCTCGCCGCGGCCCGGGCCTCGGCTTCGCTCCGCTCGGCGCTGCGCACCGCGTGCTCCCGCTCCGCGCGGGCCAGCCGCTCGCGGGCGGTGTGCAGTCCGGCGGCAGCGGCGTGCGCCTCGGCGTGACGGGAACTCAGCCCGGCGGTGAGTTCCAGGAGCTCGGCGGTGGTGGCCTCTCCCGCGGCGGCGGCGGCCTCGGCGCGGGCCTCCCGGACGGCGGCCAGCCTGCGCTCGACGCCGGCCCTGCGCTCCTCGGCCCCCTCGAAGCGGGCGTGCGCCGCCTCCTCCGCGGCCCGGTCGACGTGACCGGGGGCGGGCCGGGCCGGAGCGGGATGCTCCGCGGCCCCGCACACGGTGCAGGGCTCGCCTTCCACCAGGGCGGCGGCGAGCTCCGCGGCGATCCCGCGCAGCCGGGTCTCCTTGAGCTCCAGCCAGCGCTCCCGGGCGACGGCCGACTCCTCGCGCGCGGTGAGCAGTTCGCCGGAGGCCTGCTCCGCGTCGGCGTCGAGGGCGTCGCGCCGGCGGGCGGCGTGCAGGTGCAGCCGGGCGGGCTCCAGCTTGCCGGCGAGCTGCTCGGCCAGGGTCGCGGCCTGCTGGGCGGCGTCCGCGCGCCCGGCGAGCTCGGTCCGGGTGGCGTCCCAGCGGCCGAGCCAGTCGGCGGTCTCGTGCTGCTGCTCCTCGGCGGCCCGGGACTCCCGTTCCAGGTCGGCGCGTTCGCGGCCGATCTCGGCGCTGCGCTGCTCGGCGCGGCGGGCGGCTCCGAGCGCTCCGAGATCCTCGCGCAGCCGCTGCTCGACCGCGGCCAGCTGCTCGGTGCCCGCCTCGGCGAGCTGCGGCGGCAGCTCCGCCCGGGCCACCGACTCCGCGTGCGCGGCGGCCATGTGGGCGCCGGCGGCGGCTCCGCGCAGCTCCAGGGCGGGGGCGACGAGGGCTCCGCGCCGGGCCCGGTCGAGCAGGGCCCGCACCCGCTCCCGCTCCGGACCGGCCTCGGTGAGCAGGGCCGCCCGCCGGGTGGTCTCCGTGTGCCGGTGTTGCAGCCGGTCGAGCTCCCGCGCCTCTTCGGCGGCCCGCCGGGCGGCGTGGTAGCGCCCCTCGACGGCGGCGAGGGCGTACTCGGCGACGGTGAGCCGCTCCCGGGCGGAGCAGCGCGCGACGGCCGCCCAGGCGCGGATCGCCCCGGCCAGCCCGGGGTCGCCCGGCTGGTGCCGGGGCAGCGGCCAGGCCCGCAGGTCTGCGGCGTCCCCGGCGGCCTGGGCGAGCCGCTGGGCGGTGTGCAGCACCTGCTCGTCACCGGCGCGGACCTTGGCCTCGGCGGCGCGGCGGCGCTCGCCCAGCAGGGTTTCGACGGCGGCGAACCGGCGGGTGTCGAAGAGCCGGCCCAGCAGCCGGCCGCGCGCCACCTCGTCGGCGCGCAGGAAGCGCGCGAACTCGCCCTGCGGCAACAGCACGACCTGGCAGAACTGCTCGCGGCTCATGCCGAGCAGCTGCTCGATCTCCTCGCCGATCTCCTGATGGGACCGGCTCAGCGCGCTCCAGCCCTCCCCGTCGAACTCGCGGAGCCAGCTCTGCGCCTTGTCCTTCGTCGTCCCGGTGCCGCGCTTCTTGGGCCGGTCCTGTTCGGGGCGCCGGGTGATCTCCAGGCGCCGTCCGCCCGCGGTGAGTTCGAGGGTGATCTCGGTCGGGGTGTCGGCAGCCGCGTGGTCGCTGCGCAGACTGGTGCCCGGGGCCTGCCGGGAGCCGGGGACGGACCCGTAGAGGGCGTAGCAGACGGCGTCCAGGACGGAGGTCTTGCCCGCGCCGGTGGGACCGTGCAGCAGGAAGATCCCGGCGCCGGAGAGGGCGTCGAAGTCGATCTCCTGGGGTTCGGCGAAGGGCCCGAAGGCGGTGATGCGCAGCCGGTGCAGCCTCATCGGTGGGTCTCCTGCCGGCTGTCCTCGGCCCGTACCTCGTCGAAGGCACCTTGGAGCACGTCCCGCTCGGCCTCGTCGGAGAAGCCGCCGCCCCCGCGCACGTGGGCGACGAAGTCCTCGGCGATCTCCCGGTCGCTGCGCCCCTTGAGCCGCTGGGCATAGGACCCGCCGGTGTCCTCGCTGCGGCCCTCGGGGTCGAAGGCGAGGCTGAGGGTGTGCGGGAAGCGGGCGGCGAGCCGGGCCATGGGGTCCTCGGGCCGGACGGCGTCGGTGAGGGTGGCCTCCAGCCAGCAGTCCTCGTACCGGGCGTACGCCCCCTCGGACAGCAGCTCCTCCAGCGGCCCCCGCACCCGGGCCAGGCCGCGCGGCACGGGGGTGTCGACCCGCTCGGCACTCACGATCTCCCCGGCCTCCCCCATCTCCACGAGCCACATGCTCTTGCGCTGATCGGCTTCGGAGAAGGAGTAGGCGAGCGGGGAACCGGAGTAGCGAACGCGTTCGTTGATCGTCTGGCAGCCGTGCAGGTGCCCCAGCGCGGCGTAGTCGACCCCGTCGAACACGGAGGCCGGCACGGCCTCGACGCCCCCGACGGTGATGTCGCGCTCACTGTCGCTGGCCTGCCCGCCGGTCACGAAGGCATGGGCGAGCACGACGGACCGCGTCCCGGGCGCCCGCCCGGCCAGATCCGCCCGGATCCGGTCCATGGCCGCACCGAGCACGGCCTCGTGGCTCACCTTCGAGGCTCCGAACTCGTCCCTCACCAGCGCGGGCTCCAGGTACGGCAGCCCGTACAACGCCACGTCACCGTGTACGTCGGCCAGCACCACGGGGTCGGCGCACCCGGCGGGATCGGTCCTGAGGTGAATCCCGGCCCGCCCGATGAGCCCGGCCCCGACTCCGAGGCGGCGGGCGGAGTCGTGGTTCCCGGAGATCATCACCGTGGGCACACCAAGATCGGCGAGCCGGTGCAGGGCCTGGTCGTACAGCTCCACGGCAGGCAGCGGCGGCACGGCCCGGTCGTACACGTCACCGGCAACCAGCACGGCATCGACCCCGTGCTCCCTGACGACCTCGACAAGGTGATCGATAAAAACAGCCTGAGCACCGAGCAGGTTCACCCGGTGAAAGCTCCGCCCCAGATGCCAGTCGGAGGTATGCAGGAACTTCACTCGCCGGCACCGCCGCGCATACCGTCTCCCCCTGCTGGATGACCTCGCCGGCCGGACCGCACCGGCCGGACCCTGAACCCCTCTACGCTAACGCCTCCCCGGGGCCGCTCCGCCCCCTTCGTCCCTTCGGCCCGTCGTCCCCCTCGGGTCGCTCAGGGTGCGTACGTCTCCCCGCCCGGGGTGAGGGTGGCGCTGCCGGCGGTGCTGTCGGCGAGCCAGGCCTCGAAGGCGGGGAGATCCGTCTCGGGGAGGGCGATCTCGATCTCCACGGCGGCGCCGTAGCGCACGTCGAGCACGGTCCTGCCGGTGGAGCGCAGGTCGTTCTCGGTCTTGCCGGCCCGCTGGTGGTCGACGGTGACGGTGACCAGGCGGTACCGGTGCCGGGTGACGGTACCGAGGGTGTCGAGGGCCTCGCCGACCACCCCGCCGTAGGCGCGGATGAGCCCTCCGGCGCCGAGCTTCACGCCGCCGTAGTAGCGGGTGACGACGGCGACCGCGTAGCGGATGTCCCGGCGCGTGAGCATCTGCAGCATCGGCACCCCGGCGGTGCCGCCGGGTTCGCCGTCGTCGCTGGCCTTCTGCACGGAGGCGTCGGCGCCGATGACGTAGGCGTAGCAGTTGTGCGAGGCGGTGGGGTGCTCCTTGCGGATCCGGGCGACGAACTCCTGCGCCTCCCGCTCGGTCGCCGCGGGCGCGAGCGCGCACAGGAACCGGGAGCGGTTGATCTCGGACTCGTGCACGCCCTCGCGGGCCACCGTCACGTACTGGTCTGCCTTCACCCGTCCACCCTACGGGGAATCCGACATGCGTCTTTTCTGTTGATCGGGTGGGCGGCGACCAGCGGCCCGGTACAGCAGCAGCATGAGCGTCAGCACCAGGAGGCGGCACACGTGTACGGCGATCCGGCAACCATCCGCAAGATCCTCACCGAGCTCGGCGACACCTGGGCCGTGGTGGGCCTGTCCAACAACCAGGACCGGGCCGCGTACCGCGTGGCCGAGGTGCTCCAGCGGTACGGCAAGCGCGTGGTCCCCGTGCACCCCAAGGCCGAGACGGTCCACGGCGAGCAGGGCTACCCCTCGCTGGAGGCGATCCCGTTCAAGGTGGACGTGGTGGACGTCTTCGTGAACAGCGCCCTCGCGGGTGCGGTCGCCGACGAGGCCGTCGCGAAGGGGGCCGAGGCCGTCTGGTTCCAGCTGAACGTGGTCGACGAGGCCGCCGCCGCCCGTACCCGCGCCGCCGGGCTGGACATGATCATGGACCGCTGCCCGGCGATCGAGATCCCGGCCCTGTAGGGCTTCCGGGGGACTTCCGGGGGGCCTCGCGCCCTTCAACCCTTTCAACGCGACTCAGGTATCCAAACCACCCAAACGGTCCGAACTGGCGGCCCCGTTCGTGGAGTCCCTCATCGCGGGCGGCGTCTGCCATCCGGCTCGTACGGCTCCTGCACGCGGCCGGGCTGCGGACGGTGCTGATCTCGGGGAGCCCGTACGAGATCGTCCGACGCGCGCCGGCGGAGCTGGGCATCGGCGAGGCCCACGGCATGCGGGCCGAGTTCCGGCGCGGCCGCTGCGCCGGAGCCCTCACCACCACGCCGGCCCTGCCCGGCGGCAAGCGCGCGGCGCTGCGCACGGCGACGAAGGGCAGCCCCTTAGACCGCCGGAGCTCTTTCACCATCGGGCGCGCACGCGTGAACGCGTGAACGATCACGTGTGAGCGGTCACCGGCGGGATGGAGACCGCCATGGTCATCTCCATCGGACCGGGCCCCTCGTTCCGGTAGGCGTGCGCGGCGTCCGCCTCGAAGGAGACGGCCCCGCCGGCCGGGACGGCGTACGTCTCGCCGGCGACCACCAGCGTCAGCTCACCGACCGTGACGTGCAACATCTCGAAGGTGCCCGGCGGGTGCGGGTCCGAGGCGGTCCCCTCGCCGGGCTCCAGGCGGTAGGTCCACATCTCCACCGGGCCGCGCCGGTCGTCGCCGAGCAGCATGCTCGCGCCGCTGCCGCCCTCGGTGGACCACATCCGCACCCCCTGCCCCGGCAGCACCACCTGGACCCGCGGACCGCGGTCGTGGTCGAGCAGGGTGGTGATGCTGACGCCGAGGGCGTCGGCCAGTTTGACCGTCGTGCCGACACTGGGGTTCGTACGGGCCTGCTCGATCTGGATGATCATGCCGCGGCTCACCCCCGCCCGGGCGGCGAGGGCCTCCAGGGTGAACCCGCGCTCCCCGCGCCAGCGCTTGAGGTTGCGGCCGAGCGCCTGGGTGAGCTGTTCGAGGTCCGACACCGTTCCGTCCACTCCGTACAATATTTTGAATGACAGGGTTCAATAGACTGAACTATCGTGCGCTGTACTTCACGTGTACTGCATCGTGCACTCCACCGTTCAACGCACTGTACTGCGAGGCCCGCCATGACCGCCCTGTTCGCCTTGGCCACCGCCGCCCTGTGGGGCCTAGCCGACTTCGGCGGCGGGCTGCTGACCCGCCGGATACCGGCCCTCACGGTGGTCGTGGCCTCCCAGGTCCTCGCCGTCCTCGTGCTCGGCGCGGTGGTCCTGGGCACCGGCGCCTGGCGGGAGGCCGGACCTCAGCTCTGGTTCGCGGTGGGGGCGGGGCTGGTCGGTCCGGTGGCGATGCTCAGCTTCTACAAGGCGCTCGCCCTCGGCCCGATGGGCGTGGTCTCCCCGCTCGGATCCCTCGGCGTGGTCGTGCCGATGACCGCGGGGCTGCTCATGGGCGAGCGGCCCGGCGCCGCCCAGTTCGCCGGGATCGCGGTGGCCGTCGCGGGCATCGTCCTCGCGGGCGGACCCGAGCTGCGCGGCGCTCCGGTCCAGCGGCAGGCGGTCGTGCTCACCCTCGTCGCGGCCTTCGGCTTCGGCGCGGTGATGGCGCTGATCGCCCCCGCCTCCTCCACCGTTCCGGGCCTGTTCCTCGCCCTGTTCGTCCAGCGCGTCACCAACGTCGCCGTCGGCGGCACGGCCCTGTGGGTGCGGACCCGGCGCGGCGCCCCGGCCCTCCCGGCGGGTACGGGCGGCCGGCGGCTCCTCTGGGGGCTGCTGCCGGCGCTCGCCTTCGTCGGACTCGCCGACGTCGCGGCCAACGGCACCTACTCCATCGCCGCCCAGCACGGCCCGGTCACCACCGCCGCCGTGCTCTCCTCCCTCTACCCGGTGATCACCGCCCTGGCCGCCTTCGCCGTCCTCAAGGAACGCCTGCGCACCGTCCAGGCAGCGGGCGCGGGCCTGGCCCTCGCCGGCACGGTCCTCCTGGCGGCGGGCTAGGCCGTCTCTTTCGGATCTTGCTCGGCCGACAAGGTCCGAAAGAGACGGACCGGCCGCGCCAGTCGCCGCGCGGCGCTGCCGTACGTCACAGACCGGTGACAAGCACCACAGCACGCCCACGACCCGGACAGAGTGGCGCGATGCGCACACACCGCTCCGCCCTCGTCCTCGCCGCCACCGGCCTTCTCGCCCTCACGGGCTGCTCCGAGGTGGTCACCAGCGAGCCCAAGCCCGGCGCCAAGCCCGTCTCTTCGCCGTCCGCCGCTCCGAGCGTCGCCCCCACCAGCGCACCCGCACCCGCACCCGTGAGCAGCAAGCCCGCCACGCCGCCCGCAGCCCCCGCACCGGCACCCGCCCGGGCCGCAGTGCCCAACGGCGTCGGTCAGGTCCTGCAGACCGCCCAGGACAACGCGCAGGCCGCTGGGTTCTTCCTCCTCGGCTCCACCGACGCCCTCGGCCGGAGCCGCATGCAGGTCCTCGACCGGAACTGGAAGGTCTGCTCGCAGGCGCCCGCGGCCGGCACGCAGGCCGACACCAGCACGAAGATCGTGTTCAACACGGTCAAGCTCGAAGAAGCCTGCCCCTGACCCGCCGGCGTCTGCTGCCCGGCGGGTCAGACGGCAGCCGGCCTCACTCCGACTCCGCCATGTCCGCCAAGGCGCGCAGTTGTTCCGGGGTGACCCCGTCGGGGATCGGGACCGGGGCCGGGGTGCGCAGGGGGGGCTGCCAGCCCGTTTCGGGGTCCCAGCGGCGGACGATGCGGGCCGGGGCCCCCGCCACCACGGCGTGGTCCGGCACCTCGCCCCGTACGACGGCACCCGCCGCCACCACGACGTTGCGGCCCAGCCGCGCCCCGGGCAGGATCACCGCGCCGGTGCCCAGCCAGCAGCCCGGGCCGATCTCCACCGGGGCGCTGCGCGGCCACTGCTTTCCGACGGGCTGATGCGGGTCGTCGTAGCTGTGGTTGGTGGAGGTGATGTAGACCCCGGGACCGCAGAAGGTGTCGTTGCCGATCGTGATGCGGGTGTCGGCGATGACGTGGCTGTCGCGGCCGATGACCACGCCGTTGCCGAGGACCAGCATCGGCTCCGCGCCGAGGTCGAGGTCCGGCATCATCCCGGCGGTGAGCGTGACCTGTTCGCCGATGATGCAGTGGTCGCCGAGCCGGATCCAGGGTTCGCCGAAGACCGTGCCCTGCGGGAAGGCGAGCCGGGTGCCGTGCCCGATCGCGCCGAAGCGCAGCCCGCCGGGGGTCTGGGCGGTGACCGCGCCGGCCCGCTGCATCCAGCGCCAGCCCGCGTGGACCGCGCGCCCTGCGAGCCGGCGCCGCAGCGCCGTCAGGGAAGAGAGCGCCGTCAGAGAAGAGAACGTGTTCTGGTTCTTCGCCACCGGGTCACCGTAGCGCGCCGGGAGCCCGGGCCGCGCCGTGATCTTCACCCCATCCACGGGGCCCCGGGCGGCGTGGCCTACGGTTCCGGTAGCGCGACGCGACGTACCGGAAGAGGAAGAGATCACATGACGCAGCAGGCGGCCCAGGCACTCGTGGCGGGTGTCGGCGGGAAGAACCCCGAGATCGACCCGACGGCGTTCACCGCTCCCACCTCCGTCGTGGTCGGGGACGTGCGCCTCGGCGCGGGCGCGAGCATCTGGTACTCGGCGGTGCTCCGCGCCGACTGCGGCCCGATCACGCTCGGCGCCGACAGCAACGTGCAGGACAACTGCACCGTGCACGTGGACCCCGGTTTCCCGGTCTCCATCGGCGAGCGCGTCTCCATCGGGCACAACGCCGTCGTGCACGGCTGCACGGTCGAGGACGACTGCCTGATCGGGATGGGCGCGACGGTGCTCAACGGCGCGGTGATCGGCGCCGGCTCGCTGGTGGCCGCCCAGGCGCTGGTCCCGCAGGGCATGATCGTCCCGCCCGGTTCGCTGGTCGCGGGCGTCCCCGCGAAGGTGCGGCGCGAGCTGACCGAGGAGGAGCGCGAGGGCATCAAGGTCAACGCCCTCATGTACACCGAACTGGCCAAGCAGCACAGCGCCTCGGTGACCCCGGGCGCGGGCGCATAACGGGCGCCGCATCCCCGTGCTCGCCGGCGGCCGGCCGGTGAGCACGGTCAGTCGGTGAGCACGGCCGGCCGGTGAGCACGGCCGGCCGGTGAGCACCGTCAGTCGGTGAGCACCGTCGGAGCGGCCGAAGCCTGCCCCGGCACCGGAGCCGCGTCAGCGTCCGCAGCCGCGGCCGCCTCGGCCGCCTCGGCCCGCGCCGTCGCGGCCGCCTTCTTCATCCGGCTGCGCACCACCATGGTCATGGCGAGCCCGCAGGCGAGGGCCAGGGCGAGGGCCACCCACGAGAACCCCTTCAGCCACGGCTCGGCGACGATCCCGATCGAGTAGATGACGGCCGTCGTGCCGCCCGCCCACAGGATCCCGCCGAGGACGTTCGCGATGAGGAACCGCCAGTACGGCATGTGCAGGACGCCCGCCAGCGGCCCCGCGAAGATCCGCAGCAGCGCCACGAACCGCCCGAAGAAGACGGCCCACATGCCCCACTTCTCGAAGGAGCGCTCCGCGAGGGCCACCTGGTCCGGCCCGAAGTGCTTGGGGAAGCGCCGGCCCAGCCGCTCCAGCAGCGGCTTTCCGCCCTTGCGCCCGATCGCGTAGCCGATCGAGTCGCCCACGATCGCCCCGGCGGTCGCGCAGATGCCCAGCACCACGGGGTCGATGTGCCCCTGCTGCGAGGCCAGCAGCGCCGAGCTGACCAGGACGATCTCCCCCGGCAGCGGGATGCCGAGGCTTTCCAGTCCGATGACGAGCCCCACCAGGAGGTAGATGCTGACCGCCGGAATCGTCTCCAGCCATTCCTGGATGTGCACCGGTACGTCCTCCCGAGTTTTCCGCCCGGCCCGCCCCCTGTGGCGGACCGAACGGGCAGCCTATCCGGTCGCCACCACAGCCTTTGCCCGCAGCGGCAGTTCGCGCGAGGAACGCCCCGCGAACACCTCGCGGCGGCCGGTCCCCACCACCCAGGCGTCCCGCTCGGGATCCCAGCAGGACAGGGTGCGCGCGTCGATGTCCAGGACGATCCGCCGCGCCTCGCCGGGCTTGAGGGTGAGCCGCCGGTACCCGGCCAGTGCCCGGACCGGCTGGTCCAGTTTCAGGTCCGGGGACGGGCCCACGTAGACCTGGGCCACTTCGGTGCCCGTGCGGCGTCCGGTGTTGCGGACGGTGAACTCCACGCGCAGCCCGCCGTGCTTCCCGTGCGCGCCGCCGCGCCGGACCGCCAGCTTCTCGTAGGCCCAGGTCGTGTACGAGAGCCCGTGCCCGAAGGGGAACAGCGGAGCCACCCGCTGCTGGTCGTACCAGCGGTGCCCCACGTGCACCCCCTCGGTGTACTCCTGCCGCCCGCCGACCCCCGGATAGCGCACCGGGTCCGCGCCGACCGGGGTCGCCCGCTCCTCGGCCGGGAAGGTCTGGGTGAGGCGGCCGCCCGGGTCCGCGGCGCCGAAGAGCACGTCGGCGGTGGCGGCCGCGCCCTCCTGCCCCGGGTAGTACATCTGGAGGACCGCTCCGGTACGCGGGAGCCACGGCATGGTCGTACCGGAGGAGGTGTTGAGGACCACCGTGGTGCGCGGGTTGGCGGCGGCGACCGCCTCGATCAGCGCCGCCTGGCCGCCGGGGAGTCCCAGGGAGGTGCGGTCGGTGCCCTCGGTGGCGTCCTCGTAGGCGAACAGCACCACACTGCGGGCCGCCTTGGCCGCGGTGACGGCCTCGGCGAGGTCGGCGGCCCGGGTCGCCTTCGTGGTGTGCCGCAGCCGCAGCCGCTGTCCCTTGGGCCCGCCCTCGGCGAAGACGGAGAGGCGGTGTTCGCCCGCCTTGAGCGCGAGGGTGCGGCGGCGCACGGTGCGGCCGTCGGGTGCGGCGCCGAGCAGTCCGCCGGCGAACTGCTCGGCCGCGCCCTGCCGTACGGGGAAGAGTTCCTCCCCGTCGAGGCGGACGGCGGGCCGTTTCCCGGTGTAGTGGACGAGCAGGGTCCACTCGTCGTCGGCGGCGAGCCGGAAGGTGCCCTCGTAGCCCCAGGTGCGCCCGGGGGCCACCGCCCGGTCGTCGAGGCCGGCGTCGGGGGCCAGCAGTGCCGCCGGCAGTGGGCGCCCGTAGAGGTCCTCGCCGAGCGCGTAGCCCACCGTGGCGCCGCTGCCGGCCCGCCGCCGGATCTCGTCGAGGGGGGCGGCGGCCCTGTCCGGCACCACGTGGGCGCTGCCGCCGCCGCCGACGAAGGGGGTCCGCCCGGTGGGGCCGATCACGGCGACGGAGCGGGCGGCGGGGCCCGTCAGCGGCAGGGTGGCCCGCTCGTTGCGCAGCAGGACCGCTCCGGCGGTGGCGATCTGCCGTGCGGTGCGGGCCCCGGCGGCGGCGTCCCGGGCGGGGCGTGCGGCGGGGTGCCCGGCGAGCAGTCCGAAGCGGTCCATGGTGGTCAGGATCCGGCGTACGGCGAGGTCCACGGTGTCCTCGTGGACGGAGCCGCCGCGCACCGCCTCCCGCAGCGGGGCGCCGTAGTGGGTGCCCGCGGGCATCTCCATGTCGAGGCCGGCGCCGATCGAGGCGACGGTGCTGTGGGTGGCGTCCCAGTCCGACATCACCCAGCCGTCGAACCCCCAGCGCCCGCGGAGCAGTCCGTCGATGAGCGGTTTGTTCTCGCAGGCGTAGACCCCGTTGACCTTGTTGTAGGCGCCCATCACGGCGCCGGCCCCGGCGGCCACGGCGGCTTCGAAGCCCCGTAGCTCCGTCTCGTGGAGGGTCCGTTCGGCGGCGATCACGTCGACGGTGTCGCGGCCCTTCTCCTGGTTGTTGAGCGCGAAGTGCTTGACGGTGGCGATGAGCCCCTCGTCCTGGATGCCGCGGACGACCTCGGCGACCAGGTCGGCCGTCAGCTTCGGGTCCTCCGAGAAGGTTTCGAAGTTCCGCCCGGCGTACGGGGTGCGAATCAGGTTGGCCATGGGTGAGAGGAGCACGTCGATGCCGAGCGCGCGGCCCTCGCGGCCGATGACCCGGCCGTACGCGCGGGCGAGCGCCGGGTCGAAGGCGGAGGCGAGCAGGACCGGCGCGGGCAGCGCGGTGGCGGGCCGGGCGACGCGCACTCCCGCCGGACCGTCGGCGAGGCGGAGCGCGGGGATGCCCAGGCGGGCGATGCCCGGCACGTAGCCGGCCTGGCCGAGCGGTTCCGGGTCCGGGCCGCCGTGCAGCAGGACGGTCTTCTCCTCCAGGGTGAGCCGGTCCAGGAGGGCGTCGACCCGGGCGGTACTGCCGGCCGCGGGGGCGGCGGCGGGGGCCGCGCCGGAGCCGGAGGCCTTACGGGGCTGCGCGCCGGGCGGCGGCGCCGGTACGCAGGAGGCCGCCCCGAGGGCGGCGCCCATCGCCCCGAGGAGGCGCATCGCACGGCGTCTGGACACTGCCTCGCTCATGGGCGCTCCCTGCGGCGTGGGCATCGGCGTCAGGTGGCGGGAGCGGCCCGCGCCGGACCGCTCCCGCCGCCCACTGTGCGCCGATCGCCGCGCGGGCCCGCTTCAGGCGCGCCACCGCGCCGCCGATGTTCAGCCCTGCGGCGGCGGACGCGGGGTTCGGCCCTGTGTGCGCCGCCCGGCCCGGCCCGACACCCGAGTCTCCACCCCCCTGACCCTCGGCAACGACCGGCGGGCGGCCTACGCCGAGGCCGAGCGGCGCGAACTGGCTGCGGCCTGGCGACAGTCCCGTACCGACGCCGTCCCGCTGACCGAGGCCGAGTTCGTCACCAAGCACGACACGACCCTCCGGAAGCTACGCGCCGCCCAGGCCGACTTCCCCGACCTCCGATGAGGGGGAGTTCGATGTCCTGGCGATACCGCTGCGGAACCTGCGACACCACGTGGGGGTGGATGAGCCGACAGCACGCATCCGACCTCCGAGACCGGCACCGCGAAGAGCGTCACGGAGGCGGAACCCCCGGCAAAGAGGAATTCACCTCCGCCGCCCAGAGCGCCACCGACAACCCCACCGCGCTCTTGATCACCGGCGCCATCTTCGCCTTCGGCGCCCTCGCCTGGATCTGGCAGCAGATCACCGGCACCTGACCCGAACAGCCCTGTAGCCCCCGGCCCTACGCACCACCGCCGGGGGCTTCGTCGTATCCGGAAAGGACCGCATGAAGGACCCTCGGCCTGGCCGGCACACTTCGGGCAGCCCTTGATCAACAGTGCAGGTCTACCAATATCTGCACTGCGGCCCGCGTCCCGTCCTGCTGCACCGCCAGATCTGAGAGCAGGCTCTCCTCGGTGACAGGCTCCCCACCGAGATATGCGTGCTCACTCCGCCCCAACGAGGGATACCTCTTGTCCGGCCCTGACCGTGGGTCCATCTCGACCATGACGACGACGTTCAGCTTGTCGTGCACGACCCGGTTCCGGCGCTTGACGGCCTTGTCGATGCGCTCCAGCCGCACGCTCGTCGCGGTCCCCTCCACGGGGTCGAGCGCCTGGACGGCCGCCTTGTGCAGCGCCCCCGAGGTCATGATGGGCTTAAGGAGAGCAGGAGCGACCTCGGCGAGGATCGCGAGGAGCGCGCTATCGGTCTCCACCCCCTGAGCGGTCACGAGGCCCTGGATGTGGTTGTAGCGGGTCGCGTTGCCCCAGACGGGAGTCCCGTGCACTTCGGCGTACTCAGGCCACTCCTCGGAGAAGATCACGTCAGCCTTCATGACCTGCTCGCCGTAGCGCGGAATCTGATTCGTCATCAGGCAAGTATCCGGAACCGCTGGCCCGGTATCCAGGGAAATACGGTCGCCGCCTGCTTGCGAATCGTCACCTGCACTCTCCGGGCCAGCGGGGCTGTTTCACGTTCTGGACCCGTCTGGATTGACCAACGTTCAAGGTCTACTCTGCGCGGGCGCCAGCCGAAAGATCCCTTCTGCCGACGAAGGCCGCCTGTGCGCCCATCCAGACGAGGACCCCGATGACCACCCCCGAGCAGCCCTCCGCCCCCGAGACCCCGCAGCCCGCGTACGGCTACCCGCACCCCGAGTGGCCCGCACCCCCAACCGCACCCCCCGCCGCACCCGCCAAGGGATGGCGCCGCTCCGCGAAGATCGCCGCCGCGGTCACCACCGCAGCCCTGGTCATCGGGGGAACCGCCCTCACCACCCTGGCCCTCACCAACAACCCCGAAACCACCACCACCACGGGCAGCGACAAGGCGAGCGCACCCACCGACTACCGGGCCGACAACCTGAGCGCCGACGAGAAGGCGTTCTTCGACGTCATGTTCAACGAGTCCCGCAACAAGGACGAGCTGTCCAAGAAGACGGCCGCGGAGATAGCCCAGATGGTCACTTTGACCCGCCTGGCATGCGCGCTGCCCGAGGACGAGCGCGCCGACGCCCTCGCGAAGGACAAGCCCCCCACCAACTCCGACACGATCAACCAGGCGTTCAAGGAGCACCTGTGCAAGGGAGTCCCGGCGCCTCTGGAGACGCCGGCCGAGCCCACCAAGGAAGACCCGTCGCAGGGCCACACCGGTGACGTGGTCATCACCAAGGCCGGGAACAAGCCGGAGTACGGCACCAAGAAGTACGAGGCCGCCTACAAGATCACCAACTCCGGCACCCAGGCCGCCAGCTACTACATCAAGTTCGAAGCCTACGACAAGGACGGCGACTACCTCGGAGAGAGCTCCGCGACGGCCAAGCGGCTCGGGGTGGGCAAGTCGGAGACGGGTGAGGTCACCTTCTACGACCACACCATCAAGGAGCAGGACCCGGCCGTCATCGCCTCCGTGAAGGTCAAGGAAGTCACCTACTGCGACGAGACCTCCACCAACTACATGTGCTCCATGTTCAAGAACTGACCACCCAGACCGCTTGGCCGAACACAGCCGAAGCCCGCGCCTCGGCACCGAGCCGGCCAGCGGGGGCTTCGCCCTTTCGGGGCATTACCAACCCGGCACCCCAGCCGCATGCGGTGAGTACGGCCGTGAAGCCCGCGACGTCGAGCGGGCCGTCCACAACCACCTGCGGAAGACTCTCGGCCTCGGGCCTCACCTCGACTCCTCCGACATGGGCGCGGTCGGCGGGTGGACGGAGACCTACGACGCCGAGCTTGTCTCTCCGCCGGAGCTGGTGCGCCTTGTGGGGGACGCCGCGGAGCGGCTTGGCGTGGGGTGCAAGGTTTCCGCCTGAACGGGCGATGTCTGGAGCGCGCGGGCCCGGCGCTCGCGAAGGAAGCCCCTCCGGCCTACCGCCGGTAACATGCGTCCGGGCTGGCGCCCGTTCTCTTGGAGGGGACTCGTGGATACATCATCGCCGCATGTGCTGGAGCGTCCGGACACCGATGAGGAGAAGCCGGTGTGGGTGCTGGTGCGGGTGGGGGTCGACCGCTACCGCTACCACACCGACCTCCAGTGCCCAGCCCTGCAAGGCAAGCACGACACTGGCCGCCACTTGGAGCTGATGACCGAGGTGACGGCCCAGGGCCAGAAGCTCACCCAGTGCGGAAGGTGCCGCCGGCACGCGTAGGAAGATGCGGGGCCCTGCCTTCGGGCGGGGCCTTTCCGCATCTTCGTTCCTCCCGGCCGCGGTGCCGTACCTCTACGGGCAGGGGGACAGCGTCTTGGGGTCCCCCGGAAAGGGCTCCGGGCGTCCGATCCCTGGGACGGGTCTCCCGTCTTTGACCTGCGGAAGTTAGCCTCCCGCCGTGACATCTGACGACCCGTTGAACACGCAACAGACCCCGGGCTCCGAGCCCACCACCACCGACCAGAACAAGTTCACTCACGCCGAGCTGGCCGCTGCGCTCGTGAAGCCCGGCGAACTCACCCACATCGCATCCCGCGGCAGCTTCACCACCTCCCGCGCCTTCATACCCGTCGGGTTCCTCATGAGCGCCGCAGTCCTCGGACTCGGCGCGGTCATCGCGCTCGTCTACGCGAACACCACGGCCGGCGCTTCGCTCGAAGTCCTCACCTGCGAGTACCTGTGCGACGAGGTCACTGCCGCCGCCAAGACCCACGACACAGCCAACGCGTGGCTCACCTTCCTCGCCCCCGCCGCCGCCCTGTTCACCGCGCTCACCCTGTGGGCGTGGCCCATCGAGTACCGGCGCATCAACAACTGACACCCCACCCGCGAGAGCGGCAGCGACTGCCGCAGCAGGTTGTCGGGGGCGGGAGACGGCATCGTCGACTGGCGCGGAATCTGTGACGTCAAGTAACCGAACCGAACACCAAGAAGGAGCACAGTGATGCGCACCACCGAGGTAACCGTCCCCGGCCGCGGGAAGGTCACGATCTCCCGCCGGCAGGTCAAGGACGCAGCAGCCGCCATCCTGCCCGAGACGATCCAGACGTACAGCGTGGACATCGACGGCAAGACCGTAACCCCGCTCCCGTTGTTCAAGAAAATCCCTCGGGACCGAACGCACCCAGGACGGCCCGAACTCGCAGTACTGCATGAAGGCGCTGAACGAACTCGGCTTCGATACGTGGGAGCAAGACCCCGACGGCGCCAGCCCGCGTGAGCGCTGCGAGTACACCCCCAACGGAAACATCGTCGTCACCCGCGCCGGTTCCCGCAGCCGCTGACCCACCCCGCCGCGGGCCGCCCGATCCTTTCTTTCTCGGGTGAGTGGGTACGTGCCAGACCGGCACCTCTTCCCATGCGCAACATATGCCACTAATGGGAGAATTGGGGAAAGCATCCCTTTCTTCTCCCGAAGCGCCGCGATGCCGATCAAGGACAAGAAGACCAGCCTGAACATGGGCCTCGACCTGACGTCGGAGCCCTACGACATGGCGGGCCGCACTGAGCCGGAACCCGCCACCGTCGCCGAGCGCCTGGCCGACAGGGCTTCATGGAGCCCGCCGTACGGCTCCGGGCAGGTCCCGCCGGCCCCGCTCTGGAACCTCTCCGCCGACGGAACCCCGGTCTCGGGCGGCTGGCAGACCTCGCGCGAGATACAGCTCTGCTGGCGGTCGGGTGTCGGCGAGGCTGCCGGATCCGGCAGCTACAGCGGCACCGTCGGCCTCGACCTGGCCGGGATCAGCGGCCACAACCTCTACATGGCTGAAGGGGAGGATCCGATGCCCACCACGCCCACGAAGGTGCTGGGGCCACGCGTGAATGCCCTCGTGGACGGACTCAAGGCGGATGCCGAGTACCGGATCCAGATCGCCGCGTTCAGCCCCTCGGGGGTCGGCCCGAAGTCGGAGATCCTCACGATGAAGACGCAGGCCGCCGCGGCCTAGCCGGCGCGCACAGAAGCCCCCGCCAGATATCCGGGTCGAGGGCTTCTGCATGTCCGCGCGGGTTACCTCCGCTTCAGCCACCAGCGCTTGCCCCACGGGGTCAGCAGCGCGTGGTACCACCGGGCAGTCACGTCCAGGCGTGCCATCTCCGTGAACTCGTACAGCCCCATCAAGAGGAAGTCGCTGCTGACCACCTCGTCACCGCGTAGCTCGAAGGGGTACTCAGCACCCGGCTGGAGTGTTTTGCGCGTCAGCGTGGCCTTCCGCGTCAGCTTCATCCATTGGAGCTCCGCCTTCGGTCCGCCCTCGGTCGTGTCCACGCTCATGAGGTACGTGAACAGTTCGTTAGCAGCCGTACGAACATGTAGCGGCGCACGAATGTGTACCGCTTGCTGGGCAGCCAGCAGTTCGGTCACGGTGGACCGGTCAATCTCCCCGTCGAAGAAGAAGGCCGCGCACGCGGCGGTGAACCTGTCGTAGACGGCAGCCCGGTCCTCGCGGCGGCCGTGCTTGACCATGACGTACGGACTGGCCGCCGCCTGCGCCATGCGCACGGCGGCACCGGCCGCACGAGCTCCACCGGCGGCGGCGCTTATCGGTTCCATGGGGTCCCCTCCCTGTTGGTCCAGGGCATTCTGCACAGCCAGCGCGAGATCGGAAGAGTGATCCCGCAGCGCGGACACCTCTGGCTCGCAGCGGCGCGACCTACCGCCCGCCGCCCAGCGGCAGATAGACCGCGCCATCGTCGGGTCCGTCGTCCTCGTAGTGGTCCCTGTCCGCGGCGAACTCTGTGTCCTCGCCCTCGTCATCGTCTTCCGGGCAGGGATCCCGCTCACGCCAGGCACCGGCGTAGACGAGATCTTCGGCGCGGTCGTTGACCCGGGTTGTACGCGGGGGCGGTGTGGCGGAGGGTTCGGCGCGGCGCGGGGTCGGCTGCGGGGTGGCGCGGGCGCCTTCGAGGAGATAGCGCGTCAGATCACGGTCCATATTCCATATTTTGGGCACTCTGTCCCGATCCCGGTACCGCGTTCACCTGCCGCAGATCCCCCCTCAGGGGGCCCCCGAGAAGGTGCCGCTGATCTTCATGAACCCCGCCACCGGCGAGTTCCTGAACTTGAAGCGGATCAACGAGCTGCCGTGGAAGCGGGCGCTGGCCGCCGCGGGGGGTGATCCCGAACCCCCGAGAAGGAGGTGAAGGGCGCCTACGCTGCGGCCCCGGACGACGGGGTCTCGGCGCTGCGGCACTTCTTTGCCAGCAGCCACCTCGCGGCCGGCGAGTCCGTGATCGACGTGGCGGGCTGGACGGGCCACGAGGACCCGCTGGTGACGATCCGGCGGTACATCAGGGGGAACGGCTCGGCCGGAGTTCATGAGGGCTGCGACTGATCGTCTGCTCAGCTTACAGTGACTCAGGTCTCACCGGACCCGGTTGGGACGTACACATGCGTGCAGTGCAGGAAGGAGTGTGACCCGGATGTGCCCTCGTGAGACGCCTGTCACACTCCCCCGCAGGTCAGCCGTTACGAGTTCGGCCGGAGAGTCCACAGAACCGTCATCTCGCCCGTCACGGCCTCGTCCTCGCGCTGGATGGCGATGGTGACGGGGAACTCCGGGCGGCCGCCCGCGTCGAGTTCGGCGACGACCTCGGCGGCCGGGCGGCCGAGGGTGGCGGTGGCCGTGACGACGCCCTTGGCGAGCTTCTTGTAGCCGATCTCCGCGCTCACCGCGAGGGGCACGGCGCGCGAGAGCTGGTCGCCGAAGGCGGCCAGGACGATCGCGCCGCTCGCGGACTCCGCGAGGGTGAACATGGCGCCGGCGTGCGGGCCGCCGAGGTGGTTGTGGAAGTCCGGCTGGTCCGGGAGCCGGACGACGGCACGCTCGGGGGTGGTCTCCAGGAACTGGAGGTTCAGGGTCTTGGCCATCGGCACGGTCGCGGCGAGCAGTTCGCCCACGTTCATCTGTTCAGCGCTCATGGAACGCGATGTTACCCACGAGTAGACACCCTTGGCCATACCCGTCCGGGGGCGGCCGTGGCCCCCCGACCCCACTCCCACTATCGTTACCGGCCATGTGGCCAGGACAGCAGCAGCCGCCCGGGGGAGAACCCAACCCCCAGGACGCGCATCAGAACCCGTACCAGCAGCAGCCGGGAACGCCGAACCCGTACCAGCAGCAGCCGCCCACGGCGGCGTACGGGGAGCAGCAGCAGCCCGGCTACGGGTACCCGCAGCAGCCCCCCGCTCCGCAGGGTTGGGGCCAGCAGCCCCCGACGGTTCCCGTACCCCAGTGGGGCGGCACTCCGCCGCCCCCGCCCCCGCGCGGCGGGAGCCCGTTCTCGACCAGGACCGTGGCCATCGTGGCCGCCTCGGCCGTCGTCGTGGCGGCCGCCGCCACCGGGGCGTTCGTCCTGACCCGGGACGACGACACCACCAACCAGGCGGACGACAAGCCGAGCACCTCTGCCTCCGCCCCGGCCTCCCCGTCCGCGTCCGCCCCGGCGAGCCCGGGCGCGAACCCGCGCGGCGGCCCCGAGGTCAAGCCGGTGATCCCCGGCTGGAAGGTCGTCCTCAACCCGAAGTACGGCACCGCCTTCGACGTCCCGCCGGACTGGGAGGTCAAGTCCTCCGGCCTGTCCATCGGCTTCGAGGACGAGGCCAAGAACGACGGCTCGCCCCTCGTCATGATGGGAGGGCCCGCCTTCCTCAAGGAGGACTGGTGCAAGGTCGACGCCGACAAGGACGGCAAGGAGGAGTCGACCGGACTGGCGGCCACCGGAACCAAGGGCGGCATGGGTGCGAAGGGCACCGCCGAGGCCGCGTACAACGAGGCCGGCAACTGGGCCTTCGCCGCGTACGCGCAGAAGGCGCCGAAGGGCACCACCAAGGTGACCGAGGCGAAGGAGTACACGACCACCTCCGGGCTCAAGGGCCACATGGCGACCGCGACCGTCAGCGGCCTGCCCAAGGAGAACAAGTGCTCCAGTGACGGCAAGTCCGTCGCCTTCAGCTTCACGACCACCAACGGCGACCTCTCCACCTGGGTCCTCTACGGCGCCGCCGGCGTCCCGGGCGAAGTGAGCAAGGAAACCTACGAGAAGATCCTGAGCAGCGTCCGCCTCAACGCGGGCTGATCTCCACCACCTCCAGCCCCGGGCCGGAAATCCGTTTGGATTCCCGGCCCGGGGCGGGGATAGTCCGGAGGTGAGCTCTCTTCCCTCCCCCTCCTCCTCCCCCGTCCCCTCCGGCCGCAGGCCCGAGTGGGCGGGCCGCAACTACACCCTGCTGACGGGTGCCGCGGTCATCACGAACCTGGGGAGCCACGGAGCGCTCATCGCGACCGCCTTCGCGGTCGTCCAGGCGGGCGGCTCCGCCGGTGACGTCGGCCTGGTGGCCGCCGCCCGTACGCTGCCGCTCGTCCTCTTCCTCCTCATCGGCGGAGCCGTCGCCGACCGGGTCCCCCGCCACCACGTCATGGTCGCGGCCAACGCCCTCAACTGCCTCTCGCAGGCCGCCTTCGCCGTGCTCGTCCTGACCGGCGATCCGAAGCTGTGGCAGATGATGCTGCTCACGGCGCTGTGCGGCACCGGTACGGCCTTCTTCAACCCGGCCGCCGAGGGCATGCTCATGGCCACCGTCTCCGGCCCGCAGGCCACCCGCGCCTTCGCCCTCTTCCGGATGGCGATGAGCAGCGCCGGCGTCGGCGGAGCCGCCCTCGGCGGAGCCATGGTCGCCTTCATGGGCCCCGGCTGGGTCCTCGCCGTGGACGCGGCCGCCTTCGCCGCCGCCGGAGCCCTGCGGGCCTTCCTCGACGTCGGCCACATCGCCGAACGGGCCCCCGGCGGCGGCCTGCTGTCCGATCTGCGCGAGGGCTGGGTGGAGTTCAGGAGCCGTCCCTGGCTGTGGAGCATCGTGCTCCAGTTCTCCGTCGTCGTGGCCGTCATCGGCGCCGCCGAAGCGGTCTACGGTCCCCTGGTCGCCGTGGAGCAACTGGGCGGGGCGGCTCCCTGGGGCGTGGCCCTGGCCTTCTTCGGCATCGGCACCATCGCCGGGGCCGTCCTGATGACGTTCTGGAAGCCGCGCCGGCTGCTGCTGGTCGCCACCCTGTGCATGTTCCCGTCGGCGCTCCCCGCAGCGGGACTCGCCGTGCCGCTGCCGGTGTGGGGCCTGTGCGCGGCGATGCTCGTGAGCGGCGTGGGCATCGAGATGTTCGCCGTGAACTGGATGACGACGATGCACCAGGAGATCCCCGAGGAGATGTTCTCCCGCGTCTCCGCCTACGACTGGTTCGGCTCCCTGTCGATGCTCCCGCTGGCCACGGCGGTGGCCGGCCCGGTCGAATCGGCGATCGGCCGTACCTCGGCCCTCTGGGGCTGCTCGGCCCTGGTGATCATCGCGACGGCCGCCGTCCTCCTGGTCCCGGACGTCCGCAACATGACCCGCAAACAGCCGGCCCCCCTCGCCGAACCGGACCCCGTCCACCCCGGAGTCCCCGAATCCAGCCCCGCCGGCGTCTAAGGCGCGGGTCCGGGCAGAGCCCGGGGAGCGGTGGAAGGGCGCGTAGGGGACCTCCACCGCGCAGCGGGACGGCACTCAGCCGACGCTGAAGGCACCCTCCGGCGGCTCGGGCGAAGCCACCGCATCGGCGTCGGACACCGGCAGAGCCCCCCGCATCAGCCGTGCGAGGGCCGCCCCCGCCTCCACCCGCGCGGGAAACACGTCGCCCGCGCACACCCGCGAGAGCGCCGCCACCGGCAGCTCCCGCTCCGAAGCCAGCAGTACCGCGTTCCCGAACCGCCGTCCCCGCAGCACCCCGGGCTCCGCGATCAGGGCCAACTCCCCGAAGGCCGCGCCGAAGTTCGCGAGCTGCCCCCGCAGGAAGCCGAAGGGCGCCCCGTCGGCGAGGTTGGCCACGTACACCCCGCCGGGCCGCAGCACCCGCGCCACCTCCCGGGCGTACTGCGCCGAGGCCAGCGAAGCGGGCACCCGGGATCCACCGAAGACGTCCCCCACCACCACGTCCGCGCTCGCGTCGGGCGCCCCGGCCAGCCAGGCCCGCGCGTCGGCGACGTGCACGGTGATCCCGCTCCCGGCGGCCACCGGCAGGAACTCCCCGACCAGGGCGACGAGCCCGGCGTCGAACTCGACCACGTCCTGCCGCGACCCCGGCCGGCCCGCCGCCGCGTACCGCGGCAGGGTCAGCGCGCCGCCGCCCAGGTGCAGCAGGTCCAGCGCGGCGCCCGGCTCTCCGACGCAGTCCAGGACGTGCGCGAGGCGGCGTACGTACTCGAACTCCAGGTGCTCCGGGTCATCGAGGTCCACGTACGACTGCGGGGCCCCGTCCACGGTGAGCAGCCAGGCCCGCTCCCGGTCGATGTCCGGCATCAGTTTGGCGGTGCCCTGGGCCACGTCCCGGATCACCGGGATCTGTTCGTCACTCACCGCACCATTGTCAGGCCCCCGCAGCCGCCCACACCTCGCGCGCCTGCTCCACGTGCTCCGCGGCCTGTTCCAGCCCCGCCCGTGCGGCGGGATCGCGGCGCGCGGGGTCCAGTACGTTGCGCCCGAAGACCTTGCGGGCCTGCGAGGACGGGGTGATCAGCAGCACCTTCGCCCCGGCCTCCCGCAGTCGCGCGGCCTGCGCGGCGGGCGAGGGGATCAGCCCGGCGCCCGTGGCCATCGGCGCGAGGATCACCACGCGCCCGTAGCCCGAGGCGAGGTCGGCGTTGGTCGCGGAGCGGATCCCGCCGTCGACGAACCGCCGGCCCGCGACCGTCACGGGCGGCCACACCCCGGGTACGGCGCAGCTCGCCGAGACGGCGTCGACCAGCCCGGCCCCGCTCCCCCGATCGAAGGCGGCGAGTTCGCCGGTCAGCGCGTCCACCGCGGTGACGACGAGGCGCCGCTCGGGCCAGTCGTGCGACACGAGCCGGGCTTCCAGCACCTTGCGGCGCACGCCCTCGGGCTCCGTGTCGGCGGCGAGGGCGAAGGCGCCGATGCGGCGCCGGTAGGACTTCGCGTCGCGGGAGCGCACCATCGCGACGGCGTACCGCCCGATCAGTGAGGCCCCGAGCTTCGCGGGGAGCTCCCCGCCGGGGTCGCCGAGCTGGCGCTCGTACAGCTCCTGCGGGGTGAGCAGTCCGGAGGTGAGCTGCGCGCCGACGACCGAGCCTGCCGAGGTCCCGACGACGAGGTCGGCTCCGGTCAGGTCGACGCCCGCGCGGGCGAGCCCGTAGAGCATCCCGGCTTCCCAGCCGACGCCGGTCAGCCCGCCGCCGCCGAGCACCAGGGCCGTGCCCTTGGCTTCGCCGCCGCCCCTGCCTTCGCCGGCGCCTTCGCTGCTGCCCTGGCCCATGCTGCTGCCGTCTTCCACGAACCGCTCCCTCCCCGCATGCCTGTGGTGACGGCAGTCTGGCGCAAGCCGACCACCGCCACCACAGCGGGTACCGCCCGACCTCCGGCAGGCCGCTATCCGGCCTCGGTCACCGTCCCGGCCCCGACGGTGCGCCCGCCCTCGCGGATCGCGAAGCCGAGCCCGCTCTCCAGCGGGACGTCCCGGCCGAGCTCCACGGTCATGGTGACCGTGTCGCCCGGCCGGGCGACGCCCACCGCACCCAGGTCCACGTCGCCCACCACGTCGGCGGTGCGGATGTAGAACTGGGGCCGGTAGCCGGTCGCCACCGGCGTGGTGCGGCCGCCCTCGCGGGCGGACAGCAGGTAGACCCGCGCCGTGAAGCGGCGCCTCGGTACGACGCTGCCGGGCGCGGCCACCACGTCCCCGCGGCGCACCGCGTCGCGGGGCACCCCGCGCAGCAGCAGGGCGACGTTGTCCCCGGCCTCGGCGGACTCCATCGGCTTCCCGAAGGTCTCCAGTCCGGTGACCACGGACTCCACGGCCGCGCCGTCGCCCCCGGCGCCGAGCAGGGCGACGCGGTCGCCCATGGCCACGGTGCCCCGCTCGACGGCGCCGGTGACGACGGTGCCGCGACCGGTGATGGTGAGGACGTTCTCCACCGGCATCAGGAACGGCGCGTCGGTGTACCGCACGGGCATGGGCACGTACGTGTCCACGGCGTCGAGCAGGGCCTCGATCGACGCGGTCCACTGCGGGTCGCCGTCCAGCGCCCCGAGCCCGGAGACCCGTACGACGGGGACGGCGTCCCCGCCGTAGCCGTGGGCGGTGAGCAGCTCGCGGACCTCCAGCTCGACCAGGTCGGTGAGCTCGGGGTCCCCGGCGTCGGCCTTGTTCAGCGCGACGACGATGTGGTCGACGCCCACCTGCCGGGCGAGCAGGACGTGCTCGGCGGTTTGCGGCATGACCCCGTCGAGAGCGGAGACGACGAGGATCGCCCCGTCGAGCTGGGCCGCGCCGGTGACCATGTTCTTGATGTAGTCGGCGTGGCCGGGCATGTCCACGTGGGCGTAGTGCCGGGTGTCGGTCTCGTACTCGACGTGCGTGAGGTTGATGGTGATGCCGCGCCGGGCCTCCTCGGGGGCCCGGTCGATCCGGTCGAACGGCACGAAGGAGGCGCCGCCGCGGTCGGCGAGGACCTTGGTGATGGCGGCGGTCAGCGTCGTCTTGCCGTGGTCGACGTGACCCATGGTGCCGATGTTGAGGTGCGGCTTGGTGCGCACGAAGGCCGTCTTGGCCATGATGTCTTCCCGTGTGGTCCGAAGCTGGAGTTACGGGACCCCTGAGCGAACCGACCCTCCCCCTGTGGGGTCCGCCGGACGATCCGGGAAGGGTCAGCTTCGTGCGCCGCCGAATGCGGTCGCGCCTGCGGCGAGCTGTGCGGGGACGGCAGCCTTCGGCGCGTCCGCGACTGCGGACGGCGCTTCGGGGAAGGTCTGCCTGGACATGCGGTCGATCCTGCCGGAGCGGCCGCGGCGGGGCCACTGAATTTCGCGCCGCCGGTCGGGAGGTGTCCCGGGGCGGTCGGGACGTGCGCCCCGCCAACGGTCCCTAGGGGGTGTTCTTCAGTGCCTCGCGCACCGAGAGCGGGGACAGGGAATCCCGCTCGGCGGCGACGAAGGCGCGTACGGCGTCGGGGTCCGTCTTGGCGTACTCGCGCAGGCACCAGCCGATGGCCTTGCGGACGAAGAAGTCGGGGTGGCCGCTCTGGCGGCGGCAGTACCCGAAGAGCCGGTCGGTGTCGGTCGCGGACTTGTACCGGAGCTGGTGGAGCAGCGCGGTGCGGGCCACCCACAGGTCCTCGTCGCCGATCCACTCGTCCATGACGCGGGCGAGCTCCGGGTCCGCCGCCACGAGCGGGCCGACCGTGTGCGCGGCGAGCAGGTCGACGGTGTCCCACCAGGGGTCGGTGACGATCAGGTGCCGGACCACGGGGAGGAAGCCGGAGGAGCAGCGGGGGACGTGCCGGCGCAGGTAGTCGACGGCGAAGTAGCGGTATTCACGCTCCGGGAGCCGCCAGCAGCGCAGAGCGAGGGCCGCGCAGTCCGTTTCGGACGGTTTCGGGGTGTCCTTGGTCACGTCCCGGGACAGCTCGCGGCGCAGCGGGGTGGGGATCCCGAGGAAGGGCGAGACGTCCTTCATGTACGCGGCCATGGGCCCGGCCCGCTCCGCGTCGGCCGCGGCGCCGTAGGACTCCGTGAGCCGCGCCACCAACAGCCCGGCCAGCTCGCTCTGCGGAACTCGCGGCGGCCGCGGGGCGTTCGACTGCATGAGTCCCAGATTACGGCGCTCGGACAGGGGGGTCGGTTAGTCTCCCGGAATGTCCCTCCTCCTCACGCCGTGGACGCGGCTCTCGCTGCTCGTCGTGCTGCTCCTCGCGGCCGGCGTCTGCGTCGTGCTGTACGAGCCCCAGCGGCTGCTGTCGGAGGGCTGGCCCCCGGGGCTCCCGGTGGGCACCGCCGTCCTGCTCTTCGCCGCGGCGTACGGGGTGTGCACGGCGGCCCTGGTGCCGCGCCCGCTGCTGAACCTGGCCTCGGGGGCCCTCTTCGGCTCCCAGTTCGGCCTGGTCGCCGCGGTCGGCGGCTCGGTGATCGGTGCGGGGATCTCCTTCGGCCTCGGCCGGATGATGGGGCGTGACGCCCTGCGTCCGCTGATCCGCGGCCGTTGGCTGCAGGCGGCCGACGACCAGCTGGCCCGGCACGGCTTCCGCTCGATGCTCGCGGTCCGGATCTTCCCCGGTCTGCCCTTCGCGGTGGCCAACTACGCCGCCGCGCTGTCCCGCTGCGGCTGGCTCCCCTTCCTCCTCGCCACCGCGATCGGCGTGGTCCCGAACACCGCCGCGTACGTGATCGCGGGGGCCAGCGCCTCCTCCCCGACCTCCCCCGCGTTCCTCGCCTCGTTCGGGTTCATCGCCCTCTCCGCGGTGGGGGCGGCGGTCGTCGCCTGGCGCAAGCGGCACCGGCTGGTGCCCGTACGGAAGGCCGAGCGGACCGCGCCGGCACGGGAATTGACGGCCGTACACCCCCCTGTGGTCACGGTGGCACCCCACGGGCCCTAGCATCGGACCCGAACTGCCCGACGATCACAAGGACGAGCGCACCCCGACATGAACTGGATCGAATCCCTCATCCTCGGTCTCGTCCAAGGACTTACGGAATTCCTCCCGATCTCCTCCAGCGCCCACCTGCGGCTGACCGCGGCGTTCGCCGGCTGGCACGATCCGGGCGCGGCCTTCACCGCCATCACGCAGATCGGCACCGAAGCCGCCGTACTGATCTACTTCCGCAAGGACATCGCGAAGATCATCTCCACTTGGTTCCGCTCGCTGTACACCAAGGCGCTGCGCTCCGAGCAGGAAGCCAAGATGGGCTGGCTGGTGATCGTCGGCTCGATTCCGATCGGTGTCCTCGGCCTCGCCTTCAAGGACCAGATCGAGGGCCCGTTCCGCGATCTGCGGCTGATCGCCACCACCCTCATCGTGATGGGCATCGTGCTCGGCTTCGCCGACCGGCTGGCGGCGCGCGACGAGGAGGGCGGCCGGCACCGGGTCGTCCGCGAGCGCAAGACCCTGAAGGAACTGGGCGTCAAGGACGGCCTCATCTTCGGTCTGTGCCAGGCGATGGCCCTGATCCCGGGTGTGTCCCGGTCGGGTGCCACGCTCTCCGGCGGTCTGCTGCTGGGCTTCACCCGCGAGGCCGCGGCCCGTTACTCCTTCCTCCTCGCCATCCCGGCCGTGCTGGCTTCGGGCCTGTTCGAGATCAAGGACGTGATGGAGGACCCGGGGCACATCCAATGGCCTCAGACGATCTTCGCCACGGTCATCGCCTTCCTCGTCGGCTACGCGGTCATCGCCTGGTTCATGAAGTTCATCTCCAGCAAGAGCTTCATGCCCTTCGTGATCTACCGGGTGCTGCTCGGCATCGTGCTGTTCGCCCTGATCGGCATGGGTGTGCTCAGCCCCCACGCGGGCGAGTCGGCCGGCTAGTACGGACATCTCTCACCGCTTCGCGTGAATCGGAGGCCGCCCGGGAACGTTCCCGGGCGGCCTCCGCGTCGTTGTGGAGGGAGAGACCTGAAGACGAACAGCAGGGGGTGTCCCATGGGTCGAGTGGTGTTGGAGCGGTTTCCGGCCGGAAGTCCGAGGGGAAGCTGGCCGGCCGAGGAGTACGCGGCGCAGCGGACGCGCGAGGGCGTGCCCGCGGAGGTGGTCATGGATCTGGCGAGCGACGCCTACCTCGTGGTGGTCCGTCCCAGGGAGGCGCGTTCCGGTCACTGATCCGGTGCCGGGGCATCCGGGCCGCGCACGCCCCTTGGCCTTCGCGGCCCGCGCCCCCACACTGACCCGATGACGCAGCGTGTGGACCTTGCGGGCGTGATGGACCGGCTGGCGATCGACGAGCTGGTCTCGGGATACGCCATCGCCGTGGACGACGGGGACTGGGACGCGTACCGCGCCCTGTTCGCTCCGGGCGGGCGGGCCGACTACGCCTCGGCCGGCGGGATCGAGGGCCCGGCCGGGGAGGTCGCGGACTGGCTCGCGGAGACGATGAAGCTGTTCCCGGTGCGCCAGCACCTCATCGTCAACCGGCTGATCCGGATCGCGGATCAGGGCGGCTCCCCCGGTGACACGGCGGAGGTCCGGGCCTACTTCCTCAATCCCATGCGGCTCGCCGGGGAAGAGCCCGACGACGGTGCGGCTCCCGTCACCGCGCCCAACTTCGTCGCGGCCGGCCGGTACACCTTCGCCGTCGCCCGGACCGTCCGGTCCGGCTGGCGGCTCTCCCGGGTCACCGTCCACGAGACGTGGCGGCACATGTCGTTCTGACGGTGCGGTGACTCAGGTGACTCAGCCGACCGGGCGGGCAGGGCTGTTCCACACTGGAAGCGGAGGCCCTTGGTGATGACGGCGCTCCCGACGGTCGCGTCGGTCCAGAAGCGGGTCCCGTGGTGGCGGGCGGTGGTGGCGGTCGCCTCGGGGGCCCTGCCCTGCCTCGCCTTCCCCGCGCCCGCACTGTGGTGGTTCGCCTACGTCGCCCTCGTGCCCTGGATCCTGCTGCTGAGGTCGGCCCCCACCGGCCGGCGCGCCGCCCTGGAGGGCTGGCTCGGCGGCGCGGGCTTCGTCTTCGCCGTGCACCACTGGCTGCTGCCCAGTCTGCACGTGTTCCTGTTCCTGCTGGCGGCGCTGCTGGGCCTGCTCTGGATCCCCTTCGCGCTGCTGGTGCGGGAGTTGCTCGGCGGCCGGCCCGGCGGGGTCCGGGCGGGCGCCGCGCTGCTCCTCGTACCGGCGGGCTGGCTGCTGTCGGAGCTGGCCCGGTCCTGGCAGGGGCTGGGCGGGCCGTGGGGGCTGCTCGGTGCCAGCCAGTGGCAGGTGGCGCCCGCGCTGCGGCTCGCTTCGGTGGGCGGGGTCTGGCTGGTCGGGCTGCTGGTCGTGGCGGTGAACTGCGCGGTGGCGCTGCTGATCGCGGCGCCGGGGGCGCGAGCACCGGCGCTGGCCGGGGTGACCGGCTGCGCGGTGCTGACCGGGGTGGTGTGGCTGTGGGCGCCCCGGCCGGAGGTCTCGGGCGTGCTGCGCGTGGCCGTCGTACAGCCGGGCCCGGTCGAGGACGGCCCGGACAGCGCGGAGCGGCGGTTCGCCGTCGGGGAGCAGCTGACCGCGGGCCTGGCGGGGCTGCGCCCCGACCTGGTGGTGTGGGGGGAGAGCAGTGTCGGCGAGGACCTGACGGCCCGCCCGGACCTGGCCCGGCGGCTCGCCGCCCTGTCGGCGCGGGTGGGGGCTCCGCTGCTGGTCAACGTGGACGCGCGGGCCTCCGACCGGCCGGGGATCCGGAAATCGGCGGTGCTCGTGGGCCCCGGGGGCCCGACCGGCGACCGGTACGACAAGATGCGCCTGGTCCCCTTCGGGGAGTACGTGCCGGCCCGCGGGCTGCTGGGCTGGGCCACTTCGGTCGGCAAGGCGGCGGACGAGAACCGGGTCCCGGGAGACGCGCCGGTCGTGATGGACCTGCCGGGCCGGCCGGACGTCCGGCTCGGCCCGCTGGTCTGCTTCGAGTCGGCGTTCCCCGACATGAGCCGGCACCTGGTCCGCGACGGGGCCGCCGTGCTGATCGACCAGTCGGCCACGTCCTCCTTCCAGGACGGGTGGGCCCCGGCCCAGCACGCCTCGCTGTCCGCGCTGCGGGCGGCGGAGACCGGCCGGCCCGAGGTGCACGCCGCCCTGACCGGGATCAGCGCGGTGCACGGACCGTCCGGCGGGCGGATCGGAACCGCACTGTCCACCTCGGCGCGGACGGCGCGGGTGTACGAGGTACCGCTCGCCCGGGGCACGACCCTCTACGTCCGCTTCGGGGACTGGGCGGTGGGCGCGGCGCTGGCCGCCCTGGCCGCGTACTGCACGGTGGCGGGCGCCCGCTCCGTACGGCTCGGGCGGCCGCTCGGGCGGCCCCCGGGGACCCCGGCCGGGGATCCGGCCGGAGCGCCCCTCGGGGAGTCGCTCAGGACGCCTGCTGCGCCTGCTCCAGGGCCGAGCGCACGACCCGCTCGCACAGTTCGTGGGTCAGCAGCGCGTCGCGCGCGCTGAGGACGCTGCCCGCGGCGACGGCCTCCAGGAAGGAGTCGACGACCTGCTCGATGCCGCGCTGACGGGCCACCGACACCCAGTCCCCGCGCCGCCGGACCGTGGGCTGTCCCTTGTGGTCGATGACCTCGGCGAGGTTGACGACCTGGCGCTTGGTGTCCTGCCCGGAGACCTCCAGCACCTCCTCCGTGGAACCGGAGAGCCGGTTCATGATGCCGAGCGCGGTGAAGCCCGTACCCGACAGCTGGAGCACCACCTGGCTCATCAGGCCGTCCCGCACCACGGCCCGTACGTCGACGTGGTCGGCCTCGCCGGGCAGCAGGAAGCGCAGGGTGTCGACGACGTGGATGAAGTCGTCCAGGACGAAGGTCCGTACGTCCTCGGGCAGGCCGACCCGGTTCTTCTGCATGACGATCAGGTCGCGCGCGTGGTCGGCGCACTGCGCGTAGCCGGGCGCGTGGCGGCGGTTGAAGCCGACGGCGAGGGAGACCCCGCGGTCCTCGGCCAGTTCGACCAGGCGGCGCGATTCCGCGAGCTCGTAGGCGATCGGCTTGTCGACGTAGGTCGGCACGCCCGCTTCCAGCAGCCGTTCCACGATCTCGGGGTGGACGGCGGTCGGGGCGTGCACGAAGGCCGCGTCGAGCTTCTGCGCGAGCAGCGAGTCGAGGTCGGTGTGCAGCTGTCCGGCGGGGACGCGGTGGTGGGCGCCGACCCGTTCGAGGGTGGCCGGGGTCCGGGTCTGCAGGTGCAGTTCGAGCCCCGGGCGGGTGGTCAGGACGGGCAGGTACGCCTTCTGCGCGATGTCGCCGAGTCCGATACAGCCGACCTTCACCGGGACCTCCAGGTTCGTTCCTTGTGGGAGTACGCAGCCTAATCGGTGGTGACCACGACCGTGTTCGACCACGATGGGGCCCATGACGACCAGTGACGGATCGCACCGCACCGAACCCTCCACCACGGCCGACGAGCGCGAGATGCTCGACGGCTGGCTCGACTACCACCGCTCCACCCTGGCCTGGAAGTGCGAGGGGCTGTCCGACGCGCAGCTGCGCACCACCCCGCTGCTGCCGTCCGCGCTGAGCCTGCTCGGGCTGGTGCGGCACATGGCGGAGGTGGAGCGGTACTGGTTCCGGGAGATCATGCTGGACGAGGACCTGCCCGAGCTGTTCAGCACCCGCGAGGACCCGGACGGGGACTTCCACCTCGCCGACGGGGACACCTGGGCCGCGGCCGAGCAGGTGTGGCAGACCGAGATCGAGCTGGCCCGGCAGGCCGCGGCCGGCCTCTCCCTGGACCTCGCCTCCAAGCCCGAGAGCCACCGCCGGGGCGAGGTGTTCAGCCTGCGCTGGGTCTACACCCACATGATCGAGGAGTACGCGCGCCACAACGGCCACGCCGACCTGCTGCGCGAGCACATCGACGGCGCCACGGGCGAGTAGCCGTCACCCGTGCGGGGTGAATATCGGCTCCGGGTTTTCGCAACGGGGTCTTCGCACAGCAGAGTTGTGTGAGTGCATCCAACCCGAACCACGACAAAACTGCTGCTCGGCGTCGCCTGTGCGGTCTCGGCCGTCTCCGGCTGCGTGAACGTGACCCCGGCCCCCGTGCAGCCGGCGCCCGCCCCCGGCACCCCGGGGGCGCCTCCCCGGCACGAGCCCCGCGGCGGGCCGGGTGCCGCGCCGGTGGTCGTCCGGGCACCCGCCCTGGAGGCGCTGGAGGCCGTGGAGGCGGCGCCGGGGCGTCCCGCCGGGCCGGCTCCGTCCACCTCCGGCCGGGCGGCCGTCCCGCGGTCCGGAGCCCCGGCGGCGGAGGCGGCCTCCGGGAACGGCCGGCCGGGACACCGCGGAGCCCCGGCGGCCGCCCCGCCGGTCCCGGACATCCCCGAGCCCCGGCGGCCCGGCGGGCACCGCGACCATGCCGACGGCCGTCCCGGCGGGCAGCGCCCCGGGCGGGCCGGTTCCGAGGGCGGGGAGGTGCCGCGCGAGCTGATGCGGGAGCTGCCGGTACGCCCGGCCGACGTGTGCGCGCTGGGGCGGCGGCACGGGCGCTGGCATCCGGACAGCCCGGAGGCCCGCATCTGCGCGGGCGTCCACGGCGGCTGACGGGCGCCGGGGCCCCGGGGGTGCCGCTACTGGTTCTGCTCCGGGAACGGCCGGAGCCCCTGGGCCGGTTCCGTCGCGAGCCGGTGCTCCAGCCGGGCGATGGCGGCCCGTACGCCGTTCCCGTACCCGTCGTCGGCCAGGGCTCCGGTGGCGGCGCGGGCCCGCGCCAGGTGGATCCGGGCCGCCTCGGGACGCCGTAGCTTCACGTAGTCGGCGGCCAGGCTCAGGTGCAGCGACGGGTAGAAGACCCGCACGGCCGCCGGCGGGCCGGGACCGTCGGAGTCGGCGTGCGCGGCGGCCAGGGCCCGCAGGTCCCAGGCCAGCTCCTCCGCGGGGTCGTCCTGCGCGTCGGCCAGGTAGTGCGCGAGCGTGCAGCGGTGCAGGGAGTCGCCCTCCGTGCCGAGCTCGGACCAGATTTCGCCGAGCCGGTTGCGGGCCTCCTCGCGGTCGCCTGCGTGCAGCAGGATGGCCGCTTGGCCGATCCTGGTCATGACGGCGTCCTCAGACGCCTCCTGCTGCTCCGTCAACGCGGCCTCCGGCTTGTTCCCGTCAGACCTGCTCCGGTCCGATCATCAAGACGCTAGCCGGAGGCACCTGCAATGCCGCCTAGGCGCGGTCGGTCATCGGCCCAGGTCCGGAATCCGCCAGTCGATCGGCGCATGGCCCTGGGCGGCGACGGCCTCGTTGATCTGGGTGAAGGGCCTGGAGCCGAAGAACTTCTTGGCCGACAGCGGGGAGGGGTGGGCGCCCTTGACGACCGCGTGCCGCTCCTCGTCGATCAGCGGGAGCTTCTTCTGCGCGTACGCCCCCCAGAGGACGAAGACGGCCGGGTCGGGGCGCGCGGCCACCGCGCGGATCACCGCGTCGGTGAACTTCTCCCAGCCCTTGCCCTTGTGCGAGTTGGGCTCGGCCTCGCGGACGGTGAGCACCGCGTTGAGCAGCAGGACGCCCTGCTCGGCCCACGGCATCAGGTAGCCGTTGTCCGGGACGGGGGTGCCCAGCTCGGCCTGCATCTCCTTGTAGATGTTGCGCAGCGAGGGCGGGGTCTTCACGCCGGGCTGCACGGAGAAGCACAGCCCGTGGCCCTGGCCCGCGCCGTGGTACGGGTCCTGGCCGAGGACCAGCACCTTCACCTGGTCGAACGCGGTGGCCTCCAGGGCCGCGAAGACCTGCTCGCGGGGCGGGTAGACCGGCCCGTTCGCCCGCTCCTTCTCGACGAACTCGGTGAGCTCTTTGAAGTAGGGCTGCTCCAGCTCTCCGCCGAGGACGGGGAGCCAGGAATCGGGCAGCATCTGGGGCACGGCGACAACCTCCGGTACACGGTGTTCGAGACGTCTCGTCTGCGCGGCTGCGCTGGTGCACGCATCCGCGCTCGCGCAACTGCTTCGCGCGACTGGTCCAGAACTTACCGGTGGCCACTGACAACGCGGCGCCCGCCCGCCCCGCCCGGGTGGGCGGTGCGGACGGGCGGGGCGGCGTACGGGCCTGCTACCAGCTGGTCTTGCGGTACAGCTCCCACACCTGCATGACGGTCTGCGGGTCGAGCGCCCGCTCGGCGCCGGCGATGTCGTCGCGGGCGGCCACGTACAGCTTGCCCTGCCACAGGGGCAACAGCCGGACGTCGTCGGCGAAGATCTGCTGGGCCTTCTCGAACTCGTGGATGCCGGCCGACCGGTCGCTCTCGCGGCGGGACTTGGGCAGGATCGTGCTCAGGATCTCGGCGGACTCGTACGGGGTGCCGACCGCGTTGTCCTTGCCGACGAACGGGGCGATGAAGTTGTCCGGGTCCGGGAAGTCGGGGAACCAGCCGCGGCCGAAGACCGGGTACTCGCCCTTCTTGTAGCCCTCCTGGAAGGCCTTCCAGGGCTGCCCGCGCAGGGTGATCTTGAAGAGTCCGCTCTCGTCGAGCTGGCGCTTGAGCTCGGTGAACTCGTCGGCCGTGGAGGCGCCGTAGCGGTCGGTGGTGTACCAGAAGGTCAGGTTCACCGGCGTGGGGATCCCGGCGTCCTTGAGGGCCTTCTTGGCCTTGGCCACGTCCGGCTGGCCGTAGGAGTCGTAGAACGGCGTCTTGTGGCCGACGACCCCCTTGGGGACCATCGAGTAGAGCGGCTCGGCGGTGCCCTGGTAGACCTTCGAGACGAGCGCCCCGCGGTCGACGATCTGCGCGATCGCCCGGCGCACCTCGACCTTCGCGACCTGCGGGTCCGTGGGGTTGAAGATCAGGTAGCGGATCTCCGAGCCGACGTTCTCGACGACCTGGACGCCCGCGTCGTGCGAGGCGGGGGACTGGAGGTCCTTGACCTCGTCGGCGGAGAGGCCGCGGTAGGTCGCGTCGATCTCCTTGCCCTTGAGGGCGGCGATCATCTTCTTGGAGTCGGCGAAATAGCGGATGGTCACCCCGCCGTTGCGGCGGTTGGCGAAGCCGTTGTAGCTCTCGTTGCGGTTCAGGACCGCCTCGCCGGCTTCCTTGTACGACTCCAGGGTGTACGGGCCGGAGCCGGTGACCTTGTCGCCCTCGCGCAGCTTGTCCGCCGGGTACTGCTTCGGCGAGACGAGCGAGGCGGCCGGGGAGCCGAGCACGAAGGGGAACGTCGCGTCCGGGGTGTTCAAGTGGAAGACCACCGTCTGGGAGTCCGGGGTCTCGATCTTGTCGAGGCTGCCGAAGAGCGCCTTCGGCCCGGACGGGGCGTTGATGGTCTTGATCCGGTCCAGGGAGTGCTTGACGGCCTTGGCGTCGAGCGGCTCGCCGTCGGAGAACTTCAGGCCCTTGCGGATCGTGCAGCGGTACGACTCGTTCCCGGCGTCGGTGAACTCGCAGTTCTGCGCGGCGTCGGGCTGGGGCTTGGTGGCACCCGTGGGGAACGCCAGCAGGGTCTGGTAGACGTTCCGGTAGAGCTCCCAGGAGCCGTCCCAGGCCGCGGCTGGATCGAGGGTCGTGGGTGCGCTCGTCGTTCCGACGACAATCCGCTGTTCTCCATTGCCGCCGTCGTCCGAAAACAGGCCGCATCCGGAGAGCAGGGATATGGACGCAAGGGCCGCAGTGATCTGCAGGCATCTGGTCCGGTTGAACACGTGCACGCTCCTCGATCAGCCAGGGGTGCGGCAGACCCTACCGCAGAGCATCACGAATCCAATGGGTAGGTTTCGTGCGGCACTTGACCGATTAAGTGCCCATTCGGTACGCATTTGCCTCCCCCTTGGAGGCAAATGCGTCCGACTATCGGTCAATGCACTCCGGCATTGAGGAACATTCCCCCGTCGACGACGAGAGTTTGTCCGGTGATCCATTCCGCTTGTGCAGATGTGAGGAACGCGGCGGCCCCGCCGATGTCCGCCGGGACCCCGAGGCGGCCCAGCGGATAGGCCGCGGCCGCCTCCTGCTCGCGGCCCTCGTAGAGCGCCTGCGCGAACCTGGTCTTCACCACGGCCGGGGCGATCGCGTTGACCCGGACCCCCGGCGCCATCTCGTGGGCGAGCTGGAGCGTCAGGTTGACCATGGCCGCCTTGCTCATCCCGTACGCCCCGATGAAGGGCGAGGCGGAGACCCCGGCGATCGAGGCGATGTTGACGATCGCGCCGCCGTTCTCCTTCTGCCAGGCGTGCCAGGTCCGCTGGGCGAAGCCGAGCGCCGAGATCACGTTGGTCTCGAAGACCTTGCGGGCGACCCCGAGGTCCAGGTCCGCGATCGGCCCGAAGACCGGATTGGTCCCGGCGTTGTTGATCAGGAAGTCGACGCGGCCGAAGGCCTCCATCGTGCGTTCCACGGCGACGGCCTGGTGGGCCTCGTCGTGCGCCTTGCCCGCGACCGCGATCACCCGGTCCGCGCCGAGCCGCTCCACGGCCTCCTTGAGGGCCTCCTCGTTGCGGCCGGTGATGCAGAGCCGGTCGCCGCGGGCCACCAGGGCCTCGGCGATGCCGTAGCCGATGCCCCGGCTCGCCCCGGTGATGAGCGCGACCTTGCCGCTGTCCGTTCCGTCGTACGTCATGGTGTGCGCCTTCCTCGTCAGCTGAGCGGGCCGCCGGCCACGTACATGACCTGGCCGGAAACGAAACCGGCGGACTCGCCGGTGAAGAAGGCGATGGCGTTCGCCACGTCGTCCGGGCGCCCGACGCGCTGCACCGGGATCTGGGTGGCGGCCGCGGCCTGGAAGTCCTCGAAGTCCATGCCGACCCGGGCGGCCGTGTGCGCGGTCATCTCGGTGACGATGAAACCGGGGGCGACGGCGTTCGCGGTGATGCCGAACTTGCCGAGCTCGATGGCCAGGGTCTTGGTGAAGCCCTGCAGACCGGCCTTGGCCGCCGAGTAGTTGGCCTGGCCGCGGTTGCCGAGCGCCGAGCTGCTGGAGAGGCTCACGATCCGGCCGAACTTGGCTGCCACCATGTGCTTCTGACAGGCCTTCGACATCAGGAACGCACCGCGCAGGTGCACGTTCATGACGGTGTCCCAGTCGGTGTCGCTCATCTTGAAGAGCAGGTTGTCCCGCAGCACGCCCGCGTTGTTGACGAGGATGGTCGGGGCGCCGAGCAGGCTCACCACCCGCTCCACGGCCGCCTCCACCTGCGCGCTGTCGGAGACGTCGCAGCCGATCGCGACGGCCGTGCCGCCGGCCGCCGTGATGGTCTCCACGGTGTCCTTGCAGGCCGCCTCGTCCAGGTCGAGTACGGCGACCGCCCGGCCTTCGGCGGCCAGGCGTACGGCGGTGGCGGCGCCGATGCCCCGGGCCGCCCCGGTCACGATCGCGACGCGCTGCTCGGTGGTGGACATGCTGGATCTCCTCGCACTGGGAAAAGCGGCCCCTCAGGGGTGAGCAACCGCTTAGTAGCTTCAGCTGAGGAGACGCTAGGAGCCCTGGCACCCGGTGTCAACGCCACCACGTGCCAGGGCTCCGGACCCGCGTCGACGACCCGCGTCCCGGGTCGGTGAACCGCGTCGGTGAACCGTGCCGATCAGCGGCTCACCGGACCAGGAGGTCCAGCAGCCGCTCCACCTCGGCGGCGGCGTCGGCCGTCAGTCCCGTGTGGACCGGGCCCGGCTGCACCACCGTGCTGCGCGGGGCGATCAGCCACCGGAACCGCCGTCCCGCGTCGTCGCCCGCCGCCTGGCCGGCGGACTCGCCGCCCTCGCACACGCCCTCGACCCCGCGCAGGGCGGCCCGCACCCCGGCCACATCGGCCTGCGGGTCCAGGGCGAGCAGCTTGGCCTCGTCGAGGTGGGTGCGCGCGCGGACGTAGGACTGCCCCCGGCAGTAGACGATCACCCCGGCGTTGAAGCACTCGCCGCGCTCCATCCGGGGCACCACGCGCACCAGTGCGTACTCGAACACGTCCCGCTTGATCACTCGCTGTCGCTCTTCATCTTCCGGGGACGGGGGTCGAGGCGGTCGGCGAGCCAGCCGGGCGGACCCGTCCGGACCTTCACCTCGGCCTCCGTCGTGATCCTCTCGTGGATCGTGGCCGCGCGCGGCAGCAGGGCCTCCACGTAGGCGCGGCGCAGCGCGTCGGCGGAGTCGAAGCCCGGCTCGTCGACCAGCCACTCGTCGGGCACGTCGGCCGCGACCTCGGTGAGCAGCTCCTCGGTGACCAGCGGCGCGAGCGCGGCGGCCGCCGCGGCGATGTCCGGGCCGACCGGGGCCAGTACGTGGTCGGAGGCGTTGTAGGGCTTGGCCGCGGCGCTCTGGGCGGTGGGCCAGTTGTGGTGCCAGATCATGGTGGCGCCATGGTCGATGAGCCAGAGGTCCCCGTGCCAGACGAGCATGTTGGGGTTGCGCCAGGACCGGTCGACGTTGTTGATCAGTGCGTCGAACCAGACCACGCGCCCCGCCTCCACGGGGCCCACCTGGTACGCGAGCGGGTCGAAGCCGATCGAGCCGGGGAGGTAGTCCATCCCGAGGTTCAGCCCGCCGCTGGCCTTGAGCAGCTCCTGGACCTCCTGGTCGGGCTCGCCGAGCCCGATGACCGGGTCGAGCTGCATCTGCACCAGCGTGGGGACGCGCAGCCCCAGCCGCTGGGCCAGCCGGCCGCAGATGACCTCGGCGACCAGGGTCTTGCGCCCCTGGCCGGCCCCGGTGAACTTCATGACGTATGTACCGAGGTCGTCGGCTTCCACGATCCCCGGGAGCGAGCCGCCCTCCCGCAAGGGCGTGACGTATCGGGTCGCGATCACTTCTGTGAGCATTTCCCCAGGCTAACCGGCGATCACGGCTCGCCTTCCGGGGTTTCTCCCGGGGCGCAGGGGCCGGTGGCCGTGCGCCGCACCGACGGATCGCGCCCGGGGTCTTGCGCGGTGCCCCGTTCCGTTTCTACTCTCTCCGCCAATGGTTAGGAACCATTCCTAACCATTGGCCGGTCTTCCGAATCGGCGCTCCCCCCACTCGCGCAGCACTCACCCGAGGACGCCCGATGTCACGAGCACATCAGCAACGTTCCGCGCACAGAGACCGTCGCCAACCCCACTGGCACCGCCCGCTGGCGGGCTTCGCCGCCCTCGCCGCCGCCGTGGCGGGCCTCTCCGGCCTCAGCGCCCCGGCCGAAGCCGCCGCCGGAACCGGGGTCCGGGTCCATGCCCCGGCGGCCGTCGCCCCGGCCGCCGCCGCGGCGCTGGTGTCGACCGGAAAGCCCACGACCGCCTCCTCGGTCGAGGGGAGCGGCTTCGAGGCCGCCAAGGCGGTGGACGCGAGCGCCTCGACGCGCTGGGCCAGCGCGGAGGGCGCGGACCCCCAGTGGATCCGCATCGACCTCGGGTCGGCGCACACCATCAGCCGGGTGAAGCTCAACTGGGAGGCCGCGTACGGGAAGACGTACAAGATCCAGACCTCGAACGACGGGACGAACTGGACCGACGTCTACTCCACGAGCACCGGGAACGGCGCGACCGACGACCTGACCCTCACCGGGACCGGGCGCTACGTCCGCATGCACGGCACCGCGCGGGGCACCGCGTACGGCTACTCCCTCTGGGAGTTCGAGGTCTACGGCTCCCCCGTCTCCGGCGGCTCCGACACCACCCCGCCGAGCGCTCCGGGCGCCCTGCGCTCCACGGCGACCACCGCGAACAGCGTCTCGCTGGCCTGGAACGCCGCCACCGACAACGTGGGCGTCACCGGCTACGACATCTACCGCGGCGCCACGCTCGTCACGACGGCCACCGGAACCTCGTACACGGACACCGGCCTCACGGCCTCCACCGGCTACGGGTACACGGTCAAGGCGCGGGACGCGGCGGGCAACACCTCGGCGGCGAGCAATGCGCTCAGCGTCACCACCCCGCCCGCGAGCGGCTCCGGTCCGGCGGTTCCGTTCGGCAGCCACACCCGCCCCTACGCCGCCGGGACGCTGAAGCCGACCGGCGCCCAGGGCACGCTCGACCAGAAGACCATCGACTACTACACCACCTGGAAGTCCGCCTTCGTCCGGCAGAACTGCGGCAACGGCTGGTACCAGGTCATCTCCCCCGACGCCGACCACCCCTACGTGGCCGAGGCCCAGGGGTACGGCATGGTGATCGCCGCGACGATGGCCGGCGCCGACCCGGACGCGAAGAAGATCTTCGACGGTCTGACCAAGTGGACGATCGACCACCCTTCGGCGGTCAACCCGGACCTGCTCGCCGCGGAACAGGACACCGCCTGCCGCAGCGTCAACGGCGGTGACGGCGCGACCGACGGCGACATGGACGTCGCGTACGGGCTACTGCTCGCCGACAAGCAGTGGGGCAGCGCGGGCACTTACAACTACAAGGCCCTCGCGATCAAGCACATCAACGCGATCAAGAAGGACGAGCTCAATCCGTCCACCAACCTGCTCAAGCTGGGCGACTGGAGCAGCTCCGGCGACCAGTACTACTGGATCACCCGCACCTCGGACTGGATGGTCGACCACTTCCGGGCCTTCCGGGCGGCCACCGGCGACGCGGCCTGGGACACCGTCCGCACCGCGCACCAGAACCAGATCACCAGCCTGCAGGCCTCCTACGCGCCGAACACCGGGCTGCTGCCCGACTTCGTCGTCAACACCAACACCACCCCCAAGCCCGCCCCCGGCCAGGTCCTCGAGGACCCGAACGACGGTGCGTACTGGTGGAACGCCTGCCGCACCCCGTGGCGCATCGCGGACGACGCGGTGACCAGCGGGGACACCAAGTCCCTGGCCTCGGCGCGGAAGATCAACAATTGGATCAAGGCCAAGACGGGCGGCGACCCGAACAAGATCGCCGTCGGCTACAAGCTCGACGGCACGCAGATCTCCTCCGGGAGCGAGGCGGCGTACTTCGCCCCGTTCGCCCTGGCGGCCATGACCGACCCCGGCAGCCAGGCCTGGCTGGACGCGCTGTGGACCAAGATGCTGGCCGCCCCGGTCGACACCAGCAGTTACTTCTCCGCGAGCATCCAGCTCCAGGTCATGATCACCGCTTCGGGCAACCACTGGGTCCCGTAACCGGGAAGGGAGTCGAGGGCACGACCGCGTCGGCGGACGCGGCCGTGCCCGTGCCCGTGCCCGTGCGTCAGTGGTCGGCCGAGGGCTCCGGGCGGCCCGCGTCGTTGACCACGGCCACGATCAGCGCGGCCGTCGCGAAGACCAGCGCCCCGCCGGTGAAGGCCCGGGTGTAGCCGTACGTCATGGCCTCCTGGGCCCGGGCCACGAGCTCCGTGTCGTGCGTGCGCAGCCCCGAGAAGTAGGCGGCGTCGGCGCCCGGCAGGCGGTCGCCCGCGAACGCCGTCGACAGGGCGGCCAGCCCGGCCACGCCGAGCGCCCCGCCGATCTGCTGCGCGGTGTTGAGCAGCCCCGAGGCGCTGCCCGAGTCGTACTCCGCGACCCCGCGCACCGCGCCGAGGGTCAGCGGCACGAAGGCGCAGCCGAGACCGGCGCCGGTGACGAACATGGCGGGCATCAGCACACCCGCGTACGAGGCGTGCGGCGTCAGGGTGCCCAGCCAGAGCATGCCGGCCGCGGCGATCACCAGGCCGGGTGCGGCCACCAGCCGGGGCGCCAGCCGGAGCACGAGCTTCGAGCCGATCGCGGCCGTCATGCCGATGCCGGCGCTGAACGGCAGGTAGGCGAGCCCCGTGCGCACGGCGCCGTAGCCGAGCACGTGCTGCATGAAGAGGGTGAGGAAGTAGAACGTGGAGAACATGCCGAGGCCCGCGAGGAACAGGGCGGCGTAGGTACCCGCGCGGTTGCGGTCCTTGAGGACGCGCAGCGGGAGCATGGGGTGCGCGATGCGGGACTGGCGCAGCAGGAACAGCACCAGCAGCACCGCGGCGGTGGCGAAGCAGCCGAGGGTGACGGCGTCGGCCCAGCCCTGCTGGCCGCCGCGGGTGACCGCGTACACCAGGCAGAGCAGGCCGGCGGTGCCGGCCGCCGCGCCCGAGACGTCGAGCTTCCCGTCGGATCGGTCGGCCTCGTCGAGCACCGCGGTTCCGGCCAGCACCCCGATCCCGATGGGGATGTTCACCAGCAGCACCCAGCGCCAGTCGAGGTACTCGGTGAGGACGCCGCCCAGGATCAGGCCGACGGTCGAACCGGCCCCCGCCATGGCGGCGTAGGTGCCCATCGCCCGGTTGCGTTCCCTGCCCTCGGGGAAGTTGGTGGCGATCAGCGCGAGGGCGGTGGGCGCCGCGACGGCGGCGCCCACCCCCTGGAGCACCCGTGCGCCGATGAGGAGTCCGGCGCTGGGGGCCAGGCCGCCGAGGACGGAGGCCAGGACGAAGAGGGCGATGCCGAAGCGGAACACCCGGCGGCGGCCGAAGAGGTCCCCGGCCCTGCCGCCGAGCAGCATCAGTCCGCCGAAGGCGACCGCGTAGGCGTTCACCACCCAGGCGAGGTTGCCGGCGGGGATCTCCAGGCCGCTCTGGATGCTCGGCAGGGCGATGTTCACGATGGTCGCGTCGAGCACCACCATCAGCTCGGCCGCGGCGATGACGAGCAGGGCCAGGACCGGCCGGTGGCCGGCTCCCGCCCGCGCCGGGGCGCCCGCCCCGGGAACGGGAGCCGGGGCGGCCTTCGCTTCGAATGACATGGGACCTCCGGGTGGTGGGCGCAACTCCTGGGCCCGGCACCTCACATGGATGGGCGACGGGTTCGGTTACGGTGGGTGCCTCGTCCTCGCGACGACTCCACGGCACGGGCCGACGGATTCAACTGGAGGAACATTCATGCGTGTTCGCGCGACGAAGGGCATAGCCGTCGCCGCCACCGGCCTGCTCGCCGGTGCCTTCGGCTACGGAGCGGTCAATCTCGGACCGACCTTCTGGGAGGTGCCGCTGGACATGCGGCTGACCTTCCACGCCGAACTGATGAAGATGAACTCGCCGGTGATGCTCTCCGCGATGGCGGCCGCCGGGATCAGCTCACTGGCGCTGACCCTGCAGACGCGCGGCCGGGAGCGGGCGCTCGCGGCGGGGGCGACCCTGCTGGTGGGGACCTCCTTCCTGGTCACCCGCTTCGGGAACGTGCCGATCAACGCGCAGATCAAGGAGTGGGCCACCAGCTCCGCGCCGGCCGACTACGCCGAGATCCTGCACCGCTGGGACCTGTTCAACCGCACCCGCACCTCCACCGCGCTGATCGCCTTCATCCTGCTCGTCATCACCGCGGTGGCGCCCCTCCAGGGCCGGCGGGAGTCCGGGCGGACGCCTTCCTAGAGGCCCTTCAGCTGGCGGTCGAGCGCCCGCTCCGAGGCCGTCAACTGCCGGTCACGGGGCATGCGTTCGGGGTGGCCCGGCGGGAGTCCCCGCAGGGCCCCCCGGCCGTCGGGAGCGGCCGGGAAGTGCGGGCCGGGTACGAAGAACTGCGTCTCGCCGTAGACGATCAGCGCGTCCACGCAGAAGCGCAGGATCCGCTTCACGAACGCGGGTACGGGGAGGGGCCCGGACGGGGACAGGGACTCGGACACGGGCTCGGACACGGGCTCGGACACGGGCTCGGACACTGGTTCGGACACGGTCACGGCCGTTCAGGCCGAGAGCCGGTCGGACAGGTGGAACACCGTGTCGTCGGCGAGCACGGTCTGGTGGGCCATCCGCAGTTCCAGGCCCGGCTCGATGCCGAGTTCCTCGATGAGCAGCTCGCGGGTGCGGCGGTAGGAGGCCAGCGCGTCGCCGCTGCGGCCGCTGCGGTGCAGGACCAGCATGAGCCGGGCGCAGAGCCCTTCGCTGAGGGGGTTCTCCGCCACCAGCCGGCTCAGCTCGCCGACCAGTTCCAGGTGCCGGCCGAGCCGCAGGTCCAGGTCGATGCGGCGCTTGAGCGCGGTCATGCAGGCCTCGTCGTACTGCAGGGCGGTGCCCGAGAGCGCCGAGCTGTCCCGCAGGCCCTCCAGGGTCGGGCCCCGGCGCAGCGCCAGGGCTTCGCGGTACTGCTTCAGGGCCAGTTCGTGGTGGCCGGCCCGTTCGGAATCCGCGGCCAGCGCGCACAGCCGGTCGAAGCAGACGGTGTCGAGGATGCCGTCGTTGACCTGGAGCTGGTAGCCCGGCGCCCGGGTGCGCAGGGTGCACCAGCGGCCGTCGAGGTCGTGGCGGATCAGGAACTTGCGCAGCTGTGAGACGTACACCCGCAGGGCGGCGAGCGCGGTGGCCGGCGGCCGGTCGCCCCACAGCTCGCGGATGAGCGCCTCGTTGGAGACGGTTCCGTTGGGCCGGACCAGGAGCGTGGCCAGGAGCTGGCGCAGTTTGCGCTGGGGCAGCAGCACTTCGACCGAGTCCACCATGATCTCCAGTGGCCCCAGCAGCCGCAGGGCGACCCTGCGCGGGGTGAGGTCCGGCACGCCGCACGGCGCCTGGCGTTCCATGGTGGCGGTCATGCCAGGACCTCCAGTCGCGGATGGGCGCTGCGGAAGAAGGTCAGCGGCTGCTCCTCACGCAGGAGGCCCAGGTCGACGACCTCGCCGATGACGATCACGTGGTCGCCGCCCGGGAACGTGGTGTGCAGCCGGCAGTCGAGGAAGGCCAGCGCGTCCCCGAGGACCGGGGATCCGGTCGCGCCGGGGGCGTGGGCCAGTTCGCCGAAGCCGGCGGTGTCGCGGCGGGCGAAGGCGCGGCACAGGGCCGCCTGGTCCGAGGCCAGGATGTTGACGGCGAAGGAGCCCGAGGCCTGGATGGCCGCCAGCGCCCGCGAGTCCCGGTGGACGCAGACGAGCACCAGCGCGGGGTCGAGCGAGACCGAGGTGAACGAGTTCACCGTGACCCCCACCGGCTCCTCCCCCTCCCCCCGGCAGGTGATGACCGCAACACCGGTCGGATATCGTCCGCACACTTCCCGGAGCACTCGCGCCTCCACGGCCTCGGTATCCCTTTCCTCGATTTCCGGAACGGTCAAGCTCTCCACGTAATCCCCCTATGAAAGACTGCGCGCTCCCCGCACCGGCACGGAATTCGAGCTCCGGAAGCAGGGCATTGCAGGTACCCGACCTTAACGATGCGAGGTTGACGCCGCCTACGGCCCAAAGGACGAGGCGGGGCGTACTTTCGTCCGAAGCACCCGTACCGGAGCACCGCTCCCCGCCGTTCGGCCGCTGGTCACAGAGGTGCGGCCGGCGCCGCCCCAGGCCTTGCGGGAACGGCGACTGGGCAATCTGGGAGTGCCGGGAGCACGTACCGGCGTACGGGCTCCGCCCCGGCGGTCCCCGGCCGCGCACCCTGCGCAATCACTGCGCAATCGCTCCGCGATCCGTCCGCAATCCGTCCGGCGGCTTTGTCCCGGCGGCTTTTCTCCGCCCTCATCAGCGCTTTAGCCCCCCGGGCGATTCTGATGTGGCCGCTCACCGGGCGGCCGAACCTGGAACGGAAGGAAAGTGAATGCGCAGCACTCTTATCGTGGCTCGCATGAAGCCGACCGCCGCAGCTGACGTGAAGCGCATATTCGCCGAATCCGATGCCGGCGAGCTTCCTCATCTGATCGGCGTGAAGGAACGCAGGCTGTTCCGATTCCACGATCTCTACCTGCACTACATGGCCTCCGAGGAGGACGTGCGCGGTCCGATCGGCGAGCTGACGGGCCACGAACTGTTCACCGATGTCAGCGACCGGCTGAGCCCGCACATCGCCGCCTACGACCCCGCGACCTGGCGCGGTCCGCGGGACGCGATGGCGCACGAGTTCTACACCTGGCGCGCGGAGGGCTGAGACGACTCGCCGCCCGCGCGTCCGGGCAATGACGGCGGCCGCGCCGCCGTCGGGGGGAACCGCACCGCCGGTGCGGAACAACGAGAGGAGGCTGGCATGGCCAGCGAACGGATGACGAAGATCGTGGCGAAGGACGTCGAGTCCAACCGGCGACGGGGCGGGGACCTGCGCACGCTCCTGAGCCCGGCCAACACCGGTGCCACCGCGGGCTTCATGGGGGTCCTCACCCTGGAGCCCGGCGAGGTGGTCACCGAGCACTACCACCCGTACTCCGAGGAGTTCCTCTACCTCGTCAGCGGGGAACTGCTGGCGCGGGTCGACGGGGAGCCCGTCCCGCTCTCCGCGGGCGAGGCGCTCCACCTGGAGATCAACGTGCGGCACCGGCTGGAGAACCACGGCGCGGAGCCCGCCTTCCTGGTCTTCCAGCTGGGCCCGCTCGCACCCCGTCCCGAGCTCGGACACGTGGACACCGAGCCCCTTCCGGGCCAGGAGGCGGTGTGAGTCCCCGCAGGGCCGTCGTCACCGGGATCGGTGTGGTGGCGCCCGGGGGCATCGGTACCAAGGCCTTCTGGAAGCTGCTGACCGACGGGCGCACGGCCACCCGCGCCATCTCGCACTTCGACGCCTCGGCCTACCGCTCCCGGATCGCGGCGGAGTGCGACTTCGACCCCGCCGCGGCCGGCCTGAGCCCTCAGGAGGTCCTGCGCATGGACCGCAGCGCGCAGTTCGCCGTGGTCGCCGCGCGGGAGGCCCTCGCGGACAGCGGGATCGACACCGACGAGGTGGCACCGCACCGCATCGGCGTCTCGATCGGCAGCGCGGTCGGCTCCACCGTCACGCTGGAGCAGCAGTACGTCCGGGTCAGCGACGGCGGCAGCCGCTGGGTGGTGGACGCCACCGACCCGTACCCCCACCTGTACGGGGCCCTGGTGCCCGGGGCGCTCGCCGCCGAGGTGGCGTGGACGGCCGGGGCCCAGGGACCGGTCCGGGTGGTGTCGACGGGCTGCACCTCGGGGCTCGACTCCGTGGCGCAGGGCGCCCAGTACATCGAGGACGGCACGGCCGACATCGTCCTGGCCGGCGCGACGGACGCGCCCATCTCGCCGATCACCGTGGCCTGTTTCGACGCGATCAAGGCCACCTCGCCCAACAACGGCGACGCCGCGCACGCCTCGCGCCCCTTCGACCGGGACCGGGACGGCTTCGTGCTCGGCGAGGGTGCGGCCGTGCTGATCCTGGAGGAGGAGGGGTTCGCCCGCCGCCGCGGCGCCAGGATCTACTGCGAGGTCGCCGGGTACGCCCAGCGCAGCAACGCCTTCCACATGACGGGGCTGCGCCCGGACGGCAAGGAACTCGCCGAGGCGGTACGGGTGGCGCTCGGCCGGGCCCGGCTGCCCGCCCAGGCCGTGGACTACGTCAACGCCCACGGATCGGGCACCCGGCAGAACGACCGGCACGAGACCTCCGCGCTGAAGGTGTCGCTCGGCGAGCACGCCTACGGGGTGCCGGTGAGCTCCATCAAGTCGATGGTGGGCCATTCCCTGGGCGCGATCGGCGCCCTGGAGCTCGCCGCCTGCGCCCTGGCGATCGACGAGAACACGATCCCGCCGACCGCGAACCTCGAACACCCCGACCCCGAGCTGGGGTTGGACTACGTGCCGAAGACGGCCCGGGAGCAGCGCACCGACACCGTCCTCAGCGTGGGCAGCGGCTTCGGCGGCTTCCAGACGGCGATGGTGCTGACCGCGCCGGGACGGGTGGTGCGCGATGCCTGACACCACGACAGCCGCCCGCCGGGCGGTCGTCACCGGCATCTCCGCGGTGGCGCCGGGCGGACTGGGGGCGAAGGCCTTCTGGGACGCGGCGCTGGAAGGGCGCAGCGAGCTCGGCCCGGTGACGCACTTCGAGGCCGACGGCTTCCCGGTCCGGGTGGTCGGCGAGGTCTTCGGCGATGTCACCCTGCCCGGGGTCGATCCGCGGCTGGCCGTGCAGACGGACCGCTGGAGCCAGTTCGCGCTGCTGGCGGCCGAGGAGGCGCTGGCCGACGCGGGGGTGCGGCCGGAGGCCTTCTCCCCGTACGACCTCGGGGTCATCACGGCCTCCTCCTCCGGGGGCAACGCCTTCGGGCAGCGGGAGATCGCCGCCCTGTGGTCGAAGGGGCCCCGGCACGTGGGCCCGTACCAGTCGATCGCCTGGTTCTACGCGGCCACGACCGGCCAGCTCTCCATCCGGCACGGCATGAAGGGGCCCTGCGGGGTCACCGTCGCCGAGCAGGCCGGCGGTCTGGACGCGATCGGGCAGGCCCGCCGCGCCCTGCTGCACGGGGATGCCCGGGTCATCCTGACCGGCGGCACCGAGGCGCCGCTGAGTCCGTACGCCCTGACCTGCCAGACCACCTCCGGCCGGCTGAGTAGCAGCGACGACCCCGAGCGCGCCTACCTGCCGTTCGACGCGGCCGCGTGCGGGCACGTACCCGGTGAGGGCGGCGCGATCCTCGTGATGGAGGACGAGGACAGCGCCCGGGAACGCGGCGCCGACGCCCCCTACGGCGAGGTCGCCGGGTACGCGGCCACCTTCGACCCGGCGCCCGGTACCTCGGCGGGCGGCGGCCCCACCGCGCTGCGACGGGCCGTCCGCACGGCCCTCGCGGACGCCCGCGTCCGGCCGGAGGACGTGGACGTGGTCTTCGCCGACGCGGCGGGCACGCCCGAGCTGGACCGTGCGGAAGCACGCTGCCTCGCCGAGGTGTTCGGCCCGCACGGGGTGCCGGTCACGGCCCCCAAGGCGCGCTACGGACGGCTGTACGCGGGCGGCGCGCCGCTCGACGTGGTCACCGCCCTGCTCGCCCTGCGCGAGCAGGTGATCCCGCCCGGCGGACCGAACACCACCGCCGACCCCGCCCACCGGATCGACCTCGTCGTGGAACCCCGGGAGGCGCGCCTGCGCACCGCGCTGGTGCTCGCCCGCGGCTACGGCGGCTTCAACTCCGCACTCGTCGTACGGGCGGTCGCCCCGTGACGGCCACGCCCGTTCCCGATCACCTTCTCTCGGAAGGATCCCTAGTCATGACCGTGTCACCCGCCTCCCCCGAGGCCAATGCGCCCTCCCCCGGACCGCTGTCCTACGAGGACTTCCTCGCCGTCGTCGAGCGGTGCACCGGGGTCGCGGCGCAGACCCTGCGCTCCGCCGACCCGGCCACCACCATCGACGACCTGGGGGTGGACTCGCTGGGTCTGATCAACGTCCTCACCGAGGTGGAGAACCGCTACGACATCCGGCTGGACGCCGACGGCATCGACCGGCTGCCGGCGATCCACGCGCTCATCACCGAGGCACTGCGGCCGGCCGGGGCCCGTACCGAGAACCACATCGTCGTCGACGCCCCGTTCGACCTCGTCTGGGACGTGACCAACGACGTGGCCGGCTGGCCGGACCTGTTCAGCGAGTACGCCTCCGCCGAGATCCTGGAGCGGCACGACGACACCGTGCGCTTCCGGCTGGCCCTCCACCCGGAGCCCGACGGCAAGGTCTGGAGCTGGGTCTCCGAGCGCGTCATGGACCGTGCGAACCGGACCGTCACGGCGCACCGCGTCGAGACCGGCCCCTTCGAGTTCATGAACATCCACTGGTCTTACCGGGAGACGGACGCCGGTGTGGAGATGCGCTGGGTGCAGGAGTTCCACATGAAGCCGCAGGCGCCCCTCGACGATGCCGGCATGACCGAGCGCATCAACACGAACTCGAAGATCCAGCTCGCGCTCATCAAGGAGCGGCTGGAGGCGGCCGACCGGGCCGGCGCCGGTTCGGCGGTGGCCCGATGAGCGGCGAACTCCTCGGCGACGGCGCCGGGTTCAAGGGAAAGCACGTCCTGGTCACCGGCGGCGCCCGGGGCATCGGCCGGGCCACGGTCCTGGCGCTGGCCGCGCAGGGCGCCGCGGTGACGGCCTGCTACGTCAACGAGAGCGAGCGGGTCGAGTCCCTGCGGGCCGAACTGGACGAGCTGGGGGCCCGGGGCACGCTCGTGCGCGCCGACATCGCCGACCACGAGCAGGCCGGGCGGCTGGCCGCCGGGGCGCACGAGCGGTTCGGGGCGGTCGACGCCGTGGTGAACAACGCCGGGGTGATCAGCCACCACCCCCTGCGGGATCTTCCGCCCGCCGAGTGGCAGCGGGTCCTCGACACCAATCTGACCGGTATGTACAACGTGATCCGCGGAGTGCTGCCGTACGTCGCCGAGACCGCCTCCATCGTCAACATCAGCTCCGCCGTGGCCCACCACGGCATGCCCGCCGCCGCCCACTACGTGGCCTCCAAGGCCGGGGTGATGGGGCTGACCAGGGCGCTGGCCAAGGAGTTGGGCCCGCAAGGGATCCGCGTCAACTGCATCGCCTCGGGGCTGATCGAGACGGACCAGATGAAGGCCGTCACCCCCGAGGGGAAGGCCCGCTACGAGCAGATGATCGCGCTGGGCCGGCTCGGACGCCCCGAGGAGATCGCCGACGTGGTGCTGTTCCTCGCCTCGCACGCGGCCCGCTACGTCACCGGGGCCACGCTCGATGTCGACGGCGGCATCTGACCCGGAAGGAGACCCCGCTCCGTGCTGCGCACCGTGCTGGAAATGACCGTACGGGAGGGCTGCGAGGAGGAGTTCCGCGCGGCCTGGCTGGAGACGGCGCAGGAGGCCGCCCGGCTGCCGGGCTCCGTCACCCAGGCCCTCCTGCGGGACCCGCGCCAACCCCGTACGCATCTGATCATGGCCGACTGGGCCGACCGGGCCGCCCTGGAGGCCTTCCAGAACAGCTCCGAGAGGGAGCGGCTCAGCGCCCGGCTGGAGCCGTTCCGCGAGAACGCCCGCAAACGCGTGCTGGAACTCGTCCAGCGCGTTTCAGGCACCGCCACCACTACCTCGACCACTACCGCCACCACTACCGCCGCCACCACCACCGCCCCGCCGTTGAAAGGTGATCCGTCGTGACCGTACGCGTCATGGTTTCCGCCCGTGTCGAGGACAAGGACCAGGAGGCCTTCGAGGAGGCCTACCGCCAGGTCACCTCCGTGGTCCGGGGCACCCCCGGACACCTCCGTGACGAGCTGCTGCGCGACGCGGAGCAGCCCGGCCGCTACATCCTGCTCGCCGAGTGGGAGAGCGAGGAGGCGTTCCGCACCTGGGAGGACGCGCCGTCCCACCGCGAGATGGCGGCGCCCATGTTCCCCTACTGGAGCGGTGGCGACATCGAGCGGCGCATCTTCGATCTGCGCGCCCGGCTCGACAGCGTGCCGTCCCACACCTGAGCGGACGGCGACCATGGCGACCATCCGCAAGGCCCTGGTGATCGGCGCCGGCATCGGCGGCCTCACCACCGCGGCAGGCCTGCTGCGCCAGGGCATCGAAGCAGAGGTGTTCGAAGCCCGCCCGACTCCCGGACGGCTGCTGACCGGCGGCGGCTTCATGCTCTGGCACAACGCCGTACTGTCCCTGCGCAGGCTCGGGCTCGACGAGGCCGTCGTGTCCGGTTCGGTCCGCATGCGCTTCCACGAGTTCCGCTCCGATTCCGGCCGCCGGCTGGCCCGCTGGCACCTGGACGGGCCGACCGAGCGGGCCGGCGCTCCCGCCCTGGCCCTGCGCCGCTCCCGGCTGCACACGGTGCTCACCGAGGCGGTGGGTGAGCACCGCATGCGGCTGGGCAGCCGGTTCACCGGGTACACGCAGGACGCCGACGGGGTCACCGCCCTCTTCGAGGACGGCTCCTCGGCCCGTGGCGACGTACTGATCGGCGCGGACGGCCTGCGTTCCACGGTCCGCGCCGCGATGCGCGGCGGGTTCGAGCCGCCGCCGAGGTACGCGGGCTACACGGCCTGGCAGGCCATCACCCGGCTGCCGGGCGAGTCCGTGGTGCCCACCGGCACCTTCTTCAACCTGTGGGGCAAGGGCGGACTGCGCTTCCTGTACTGCCGGCTGAACGAGGACGAGGTCTACTGGGACGCCATCACCAGCGACCGGGCGACCGCCGGGATCGACACGGCCGGCCGGTCGCGGGGCGCCGCGCTGGCGGCCGCGTACCGCGACTGGCCGGAGCCGATCCGCGCGATCATCGCCTCGACCGACGAGGAGGCGATCCTGCCGGTGAGCATCCACGACCGTCCGCCGGGCGGTGGCTGGAGCGACGGCCGGGTCGTGGTCATCGGCGACGCCGCCCATCCGATGACGCTCAACCTCAGCCAGGGCGCGGGCCAGGCCATCGAGAGCGGCGTGGTCCTCGCCGACCTCCTGGGGCGGGCGGAGCCGGACGCGGTACCGGAGGCCCTGCGGGCCTTCGAGGAGGCGCGCAGGGCGCGGGCCGCCGACATGGTGACGGCTTCGTGGCGCATCGGCACGCTCGGGCTGGCCCACAACGGGCTGCTGTGCCGGGTCCGCGACGCCGCGATGTACACCTTCTTCGACTCGGTCGCCAAGGGCCAGAGCTACGCGCTCATGCTGGACGGCCGGCTCCAGCGGGGCCCTCTGCGCACGGCCGGGGCGCTCGGCCCCGGCCCGGGGTGAGGCGCCCGTGCCGGCCGCCGTCCTGGCCACCCTGGCCACCGTCCTCGTCCTGTGCACCGGGGTGCTGGCGGGTGCGCTGATCGCCGTGGAACGCGCCATCGTGCCCATGCTGTCGGGCCTGCCGCGGCAGACCTGGTCCGAGGTCCACCGGGCCCTGGACCCCGGCTTCGACCCGCTGATGCCGACCGTGAACAAGGTGGCCCTGGCCGCCGGGCTCGGGCTGTCGTTCCTGGCTCCGGGGGCCGCCGCGAAGGCCGCGTTCGCCGTGGCCGTGGCCGCGGTGGCGGGCGTGGCCCTGGTGTCGGAGCTGCGCAACGTACGGATGAACCGTCGGATCGACGCCTGGGCCGAGGCCCGGGAGATCCCCGGGGGCTGGGACGTCCTGCGGGCCCGCTGGGCCCGCGCCAACCGGCTGCGTACGGCCTTCGCCGTCCTGGCGTTCTGCGCGGCGCTCGCCGGCTGCTGGCTGGCCTGGGCCTGAGGGCACCAACAACGATGATGAGGAGAAGAACGGGTGAATCCCGCAGACGAACAGACCCAATACCCCTACTCCACAACAGAGTTCGACGGCCGCGTCGCGCTGGTGACCGGCGCCGGCCGGGGCATCGGCGCGGCCACCGCGCGGATCCTGGCCGCCCGGGGCGCCCGCGTGGCGGTCAACTACCACAAGAGCGCGGACCGGGCCCAGGACCTCGTGGACACGATCCGGCGGCACGGCGGAGAGGCGGTGGCGCTCCAGGGCGATGTCACCGACCCCGGCCAGGTGGCCGCGCTGGTCGCCGGCGTACGGGCCGAACTGGGCCCGGTCGACGTCCTGGTGCTCAACGCGGCCGGTCTCGACGCCCACGAGGCACGCATCGCCCCCGCGACCGAGCTGGCCTGGGAGGACCTGGAGCACGTGGTCACACAGCAGCTCAAGGCGCTGTTCGTGACCGCACACGCGGTCCTTCCCGACATGATCGCCCGGGGCACGGGCTCCGTGGTGGCGGTGGGGGCGGCGCTCGCCCGCCGGCCCGCACCGCGCTTCCTGCCGCTGTCCGTGGCCAAGGCCGGGGTGGAGGCCGCCGTACGCACGCTGGCGCTGGAGGTGGGCCCGCACGGGGTGCGGGTCAACGCGGTGGAGCCCAACCTCACCCTCACCGAACTCGCCCGGCACATCCCGGAGGAAGCCCGCCGGGCCGCCGCCGAACGCTCCGCGCTGCGGCGCAACGGAACGCCCGAGGACATCGCCGAGGTCATCGCGTTCCTCGCCTCCGAGCGCGCCGCGTACCTCACGGGCAGCTGCCTGGTCGCGGACGGCGGCACGTCGCTGGCCTGACGCCGCCGGCCCGCTTCACCGCTCCTTTATCAGCCCCTGATCAGCCCCTAATCAGCCCCTTTGCCACCGCTGATTGTCTGTCCGAGCACTGCCGGACACCCCTATGAAAGGACCGATGGCCATGTCGGAGACCGAAACGAAGACCGAGCGCAAAGTCGTCAGCCGGGACGCTGTCGAGCCCGTCTGCTGGTTCGGCGAGGAGGGCCGGTTCCTGCTGCGCAAGGAGGACACCGGCGGGCTCTACAGCTTCTACCAGATCACCACCCAGCCGGGCAGCGGTCCGCCGCTGCACGTCCACGAGACCGCCGACGAGGCGTTCTTCGTCAACAAGGGCACCTACGAGTTCGAGGTCGGCGGGGTCACCGAGACCATCACCGAGGGCACCGTGATCTACGGACCGCGCGGGGTTCCGCACCGGTTCCTCAACGTCGGTGACGAGCCCGGCCAGTTGCTCGTCATCGCCACCCCCGGCGGCGTCGAGAACTTCTTCATCGGCCTGTCCGAGCTGGTCTCGGGCGGGGCTCCGGACTGGAGCAGGATGCAGGAGCTCGCCAACGCGAACCAGATGCGCGGATTCACCCCGCCGCCCGGTGCCCGCGGCGACGTCGGCCCGCCGGCCGGCATCCGCCGAGGCGCCGGCGGCCCGCCCGCCGGGCACGGAGTACGGGGCTGACACGGCC